>CAZXRO010000119.1:0-7573 GCA_964642435.1 uncultured Ignavibacteriales bacterium | reverse complement strand
TTATGACTTTTCCCAGCTCGGAACGGATCGATTGGTAGGCTGCATTGAGCGACTCAACCTCCTTGAGATCCCGTCCGGCGACATCCTCGGCCATAGTAACCTCCAGCTATAAAGCACAATATTGATCGAATCTCTGCGGGCGAACCCTGTTCTACTTGGTAAAAGCTTGCCGGCCAAAAAGTTTCAGCGACCGCCGAAAAAGCCAAACAAAAAGAGGCGGCCAGCAGAATTCCGTGCTTCTGGCCGGCCGACCTCGCTGTATCGGACTCAAACTCGCCGAGCTTTCACATAACTTGTCAACAAAGGCCGTTCACATCTGCGTAACCGGATAGCTAACAAGAGCTTCACGCACATTCATTGAAACCATCGTTAAGTTCACTTTGCCTAAACGCAAAACTTACATTCGCTTACAAAACGACACCTGTTTGTGGATAACAGGCCTTTTCGGTCCACGTCGTCATATGCCCAAGGCGCTGTACCATAACGAGATGGTGGCTTGTCCACAAATTTCCGATCTTGTCCACAGGCTCCTTGAGCCGGCGAAGGCTACTTGTTCTGTTTCTGGGTCTCTTTGTCTTTTCTCTGCTCCGGAGGCAAGAAACCAAGATCGGGCTTGATATCCTTCATATTGCAGGCACCACAGAAAATCGCTCCCTGTTCGATGACCAGCGACTTCGTCCGAAGATCACCGTCCATCTCACATTTTGCCTGTAGCTCTATCTTCTCCGATGCCTGAATATTCCCCACCAGATGACCCGCCACAATCGCCGTGTTGGCCTCAATCTCAGCCTCGACCTTCCCGGTCACGCCAATCGTCACGCAATCGTTGCAGATTATCTTGCCCTTCACAGAGCCATCGACCCGCAAAGCTCCCTTGAGCTCCAAGGTCCCGGTAATGACGGTGTCTTTGCCAATGATAGTGTTCATTACTCCATCCGATTCGTTACTTCCTTTTTTCATCATACGGGCTATCCAAAGGATCTATAGGTTTACCGTTAATCCTGATTTCATAGTGCAAGTGCGGCGCTGTCGAACGCCCCGTGTTGCCACACAAGGCCAACCTCGATCCCACCGGCACCATCTGACCCACCGCCACCAGCAGCGTGTCGGCGTGGCCATACATGGTTGTCAGGCTGTCGTTGTGCCGAAGCACCACATACCAGCCATAGACCGAATCAAAGGCCGCCTCCTCAACCACACCGGTTGCTGTCGCCAACACCGGCTCCCCAATCCCAGCCGCCAGATCGATTCCCGGATGGTAACGGTCCGAGTCTCCCAACTCAAACTCCTGGCTGAGCACTCCATCCATCGGCATGCCCGAGGGAATAGAGAAATCAATCGATCCGCTGCGCGCCAGTGTCACCGCCTGGTCGTTATCCAGTGAGGCAAAAAACGTGGAGTCATCGGGCACCTCCGGAAAAGCGTAATCCACACCGGCCAGTTTCGTCAACCGGCCCAGAACCTCACGCGCCTGCACCAGGTTCTCCTCCAACAGTCGCACCTTGTACTGGTACTTAAGCAGACGGTGATTCTCTCGCTCCAGCCGATCAGCCATCGCCGCGCGCGTCAACACCTCGCCATAAAAGACGAAAAACAACACAATGCCGATTACCAGTAGCACCAGCATCCCTGCCGATGCTTTCAACACCCACGCTGGCACCCGGTACCCGCGACGTTCACTCGTTCCGTCGGGGATCAGCATTATTGTCACAAATCGCGTCTTGCTCATCGTTCTTCTTACTGCTTCGTCATTGTGCGACTCTGCCTGCCACGTCACCGAAAGCAGCGCCAGAGCGCTTCACATCCTCACCATCACCCCTGAGTCCCAATCTGCCCGAACAATTCAAGCAACCGACTCAGGTCATCATCGCCATAATACTCAATCTCGATCCGCCCACGCTTGCGACCGTGGTGCACTCGCACCGATGTCCCCAGTTGACGCTTCAAAAAAGCCTCCGCCTCCATCAGCTCCGGTGACTTGCGACGAGTCGCCGCACGCCCGCGCTTGCGTGTCGAACTGGCCTGCTCTGCACTGCGGACCGTCATCTTCCCATCGATAACCTGCTGCGCCAGGCGGAGCATCTCCTCCTCCGAATTCGCCGCAAGTATCGCCCGCGCATGCCCCTCGGTCAACCGGCCGTCACGAACCATCGCCTTGATCGATTCGGGAAGCTGTAACAGGCGAAGTAAATTAGCTACCGCCGAACGGCTCTTGCCGACCCGAAGCGCCAGTTCGTTCTGCGTCAACCCGCAACGGTCAATCAGCACCCGATACGCCTCGGCTACCTCCAGCGCATTGAGATCCTCCCGCTGCAGATTCTCTATCAGGGCCAACTCAAGCATCCGGTTGTCGTCGACATTGTCCATCACAACTACCGGCACTTGTTTCAGACTCGCTATGTTTGCGGCGCGAAACCGACGCTCCCCGGCAATAATAGTATACTTGGACCCATCTTTACGTACCACCAGCGGCTGCATCAACCCGTCGCGCTTAAGCGATACCGCCAGCTCCTTGAGCGACTCG
The DNA here is from genome assembly GCA_964642435.1 of uncultured Ignavibacteriales bacterium. Lineage (GTDB taxonomy): Bacteria > Zixibacteria > MSB-5A5 > GN15 > FEB-12 > WJKG01. The sequence continues at coordinate 5,049 of CAZXRO010000119.1, read as the reverse complement.
TCGTCGAAATCCCGGCGCGGTTGCATGGGATTGGGCTGGATACTCTCCAGCGGTACCGCCAGGAAGCGTCCTTCGTCATTGGTGGGAATCTTCCTATCACTCGGGATAAGTGCCTCCAGGCCCTTTCCCAATACCAGTTTGCTCATTGTGACAGTACCTCTTTTGTCAGGGCCATATAATTCTCCGCCCCGGTCGACAGGATGTCATACAAGATGATTGGTTTGCCGAACGAGGGTGCCTCCGACAGTCTCACATTTCGCGAGATCACTGTCTGGTACACTTTCCCGTCGAAATACTTGCGGACTTCCTCGGAAACCTGCTTGGACAAGTTCAAACGCCCATCGTACATCGTCAACAAGACACCCTCGATCTCCAGTTCAGGGTTCAGGTTGTCCTTGACCAGCTTGATCGTGTTCATAAGCTGCCCCAGCCCTTCCAGCGCATAGTACTCGCATTGAATAGGGATAATCACCGAATCGGCCGCGGTCAGCGTGTTGATCGTGAGAAGACCCAATGAGGGGGGACAATCGACAATAATGAACTGATAGTCCTCATCAATGCGGCGCAGAGCACTCTTAAGCCGTGTTTCACGTGAAAGCATCCCCACCAGCTCCACCTCGGCGCCCACCAGGTTTATTGAGGAAGGTACCAGATTGAGATAGTCCAGTTCAGTTGGCCGCATCACGTCGCGCACCGACATCTCCCCCACCAATACATCGTAGATGGAATGTTCCACCGTGTTACGATCAACCCCAATCCCGCTGGTTGAATTCGCCTGAGGATCCATATCTATCAAGCAGGTCTTTTGTTCTGCCGCGGCCAGGCATGAAGCGAGATTGACGGCTGTTGTCGTCTTGCCGACTCCCCCCTTCTGATTGGCGACCGCGATGATCTTGCTCAAGCGACCTCCCTGTAGCTTAAGAATTCCAGATTAGCCCGCCTATGGCCGCTCATCTGGCGGCAAACATCCGCAAAATAAAACAGGACCGAAGTTTGGGCCAATTAGTTGTTGTTGGCGAGACAATAGTAGCCCCGGAATGTTTCACATGCAACAAAAAAACGACAGCCCCTCAGGCTTTCTTGCGAAGCAGCGTAAAACGCTTGTCCTGATTGGCCTTATCTACACGGAAAGAAAATCCCTCGGCTACCCATCCGCTCAGCTTCAGACTCGATTCCGGCCGCGCATAGTAAATCAGGACCGTGTTCTCGTGACTCAACCTGCTAATGGCTGATAGCAGCCGACCCGTCAGACGCACTAACCGCAGCGTAATCAGGTCAAACGGCCCATTGATACCTGCCTCATCCAGGTTCTTCGGGACCACCGACGCCGGCAGCCCCAATGAGTCAATCATGCGTTCAAGCGCCGCAGCCTTCTTCTGTGTCCGCTCCACCAACGTCCCCTCAAGCACCGAGCCCGTAATCAGCAGCGGAATTGCGGGCAGGCCGCTGCCCGACCCGATATCCAGCATATTCCCGAATGGCCCATCCTCGAGCACCTCCAAGGGCAGAATAGACTCCGCCGCCAGACGCTCCAGATCGGACCGCTGCGTTTCACGTGAAACAAGGTTCATCTTCTCGTTCTCTTGAGAAACGAGCTCGATATACCGATCAATCATCCCCTCAGGATCATATATCTCAAACAGCTCCTTGGAATCTGCCTCCAGACGCTGCACGGACCGGCGCTCTGCCACTGTCAGCGCTCCTCTCTGTGATCAGTTGACCTGCCGATGTGACCGCTTCCCTCATGGCGCTTCACCCACACCGACAACACCGCCACATCTCCCGGTGTCACTCCCTCGATTCGCCCCGCCTGGCCCAGGGATCGCGGACGGTACCGCATCAGCTTCTCCCTCGCCTCGGTCTTGAGCCCTCTCACCCCCGAGAAATCGAAACTCTCAGGGATGAGTCGAGACTCAGCCTTGCGAAACTTGTCTATCTCCCGTTGCTGCTTCTCGATATACCCGCTATACTGAATCTGTATCGCCGCGCGTCCCAGAGCTTCAACATCCGCGGCGATTTCGGGAGTGAACTGGCCAATCACGGGCTGGCAATCGGCCACACTGATCCCTGGCTGCCGAAGCAGATCCGCCAGCGATACGTGCGTCCGACGTTTGAATCGCGCAGAAAGACCATCGAGCGAGGAAACCTCGACAAATGTCTTCTCCAGAACATTGACCGCCCGCTCGGTTCGCTCCCTGAGCTGATCGAAAAGCTCCAGGCGTGTTTCCGGCTGCAGCCCATATCGCCTTGCATACTGCCACAGACGGTCCCTGGCGTTGTCTTCCCTGAGCGCCAGCCGATACTCCGCTCGCGAGGTAAACAGACGATACGGTTCCGTGGTCGAGCGCGTCACCAGATCATCGATCATTACACCAATATACGCCTCCGACCGATCCAGAATCAGCGGCGGCTCTCCCTCGAGCTGCAGACAGGCATTCAAACCAGCCATAAGCCCCTGTCCAGCAGCTTCTTCATACCCGGAGGTCCCGTTGATTTGCCCTGCAAAATACAGCCCCTGGACCAGATAAGTCTCCAGCGAGGCCTTCACCTGCCGAGCTGGGCAGTAATCATATACTATAGCGTAGCCCGGCCGCGTCATCTCAACCCGCTCCAGCCCAATGATCGTCCGGACCGCCTCAAGCTGCACATCTTCCGGCAACGCTGTGGAAAAACCGTTCGGATAAATCTCCGAGGTGCCATTTCCCTCCGGCTCCAGGAATATCTGATGGCTTGGCTTCTCAGCAAAGCGGAAGAACTTATCTTCAATCGAAGGGCAATATCTCGGCCCCACGGACTTGATTTGACCTGAGAACATCGGCGATTTATCAAACGACCTGCCGATAATCGCTTTCGTCCGATCGGTGGTGTGGGTCAGGTGACACGGCGTCTGAGCAAACGGCGCCCGATGACTGTATTCGCTGAACAACGGCAACGGTTCATCTCCAGGCTGCAACTGACAGCGATCCCAGTCTATCGTATCACCATCGAGTCGAGGCGGTGTTCCCGTCTTCAGCCGACCAGTTTCGAATCCCAACTCGCGCAAACACAGCGACATCTCCGTCGCGGCACTCTCCCCCATTCTGCCGGCCCGAATCTGTGTCTGTCCTATGTGGATCATTCCTCCCAGGAACGTCCCTGTAGCAATAACCACTGCCTTTCCCGAGATCTCCCGGCCGTCCTCAGTTATGATACCACAGGCACGGCCGTTCTCAATCATCACCCGCCCCGCAATCCCCTCGATAACGTTGATCCTGGGGCGCTGTGCCACATACTCCACAATATATTCAGTGTAGCGGCGACGGTCACACTGCACACGCGTCGACCAGACCGCCGGGCCTCGCGACAGATTCAACCGCCGAAACTGAATCCCAGCCGCATCGGCTGCCAGTCCCATCACGCCCCCAAGGGCATCCACCTCTTTCACCACATGTGACTTTGCGATACCCCCTATGGCAGGATTACACGACATCAGGGCCAACTTATTGCGGTCCATCGTCACCAGAGCGACCGACCGTCCCCGACCCTCGGCAACTATTGCCGCCTCGACTCCGGCATGTCCACCACCTACCACAACAATATCAAAATCGCGACCGACCATCGTCACACGTCTTCCTTCAACCTGGGACAATAACGCAACAAATCGTTTGTTTCATGTGAAACACAATCTAATCCACTATATAACAACATGTTATCAACATATAAGTGCATCACAAACTCTACTTCCCAACACAAAACCGGCTGAAAATACGCTCAAGTATGTCATCCGTATACACCCGACCCGTGATCTCCTCCAGAGCTGTCAGGGCCGCCCGGACCTCCAATGCCGGCAATTCCGGCGAGGCATTCTCCTTCAGAAGATCCGCTGCGCTGGACAAATGCTCCTGCGCCAAGCCAAGATTGGAGGCATGCCGCGCCGAGGTCACCGCCAGACCATCAGTCATATCAGGAATGACACTCTCTATACGTCGCCCGATCGACTCCTTCAGCCGCGAAATCCCCCGACCTGTCTTGCACGACACAAGAATGACCTCCTCCCCCGCTCTGTCAAGTCTCGTCGCCTCGCTTTGGGGCGCAAGGTCCAGCTTGTTACCCACCAGCAGCCGTGGCACCTCACCCAGACGCGAGATATCCTCCTGAAGCTCCGGCCAAACACGCCGACGCGACAAATCGAACATCCATAGCACCAAATCCGCCCCCGACATCACATCCTCCGTCATCGCCTGACCCGCTTGCTCCAGCTTGCTTCGCGTAGCACGCAAACCCGCCGTGTCGAGCAAGTTGACCCCGAAGCCATTGATCTCGACCCACTCCGACAAGTAGTCCCGTGTTGTCCCCGCGGTCGGTGCCACCAGCGCCCTGTTTAGCCCCAGGAGAACATTAAACAGTGACGACTTCCCGGCATTCGGCCTGCCCCCAATCACAATCTTGAACCCCTCTCGAATGATCCTGCCACCGCGATAGCTGTCGGCCAGCCGTCCAATCTCCCGCCCTGCACGGAGCACGCTGTCGCCAATTCTCTGATACGTTGCCGGTTCGATCTCCTCCTCCGGGAAGTCCACCGAGGCTTCGATCTCGGCCAGAGCATCGATCAGCACCGTCCGCAGATCATCAATCCTCCCCGAGTATGCTCCCAACAGGTGCTGACGGGCATTGACGAGTGACCGCTCGTTGTTTGCAGCAATCATGTCAGCCACCGCCTCAGCCCGTGTTAAGTCTATGCGCCCGTTCAAGAACGCAAGCTTAGTGAACTCTCCCGGCTCGGCCACCCGTGCTCCCGCCCCTATCAATGCCGCCAGAACCTGCTGAATCACCAGCCTTCCACCGTGAGTAAACAGCTCCGCCTGGTCCAATCCGGTATAGGATTGTCCGTGTGGCATAAAGACAGCCATCCCCTCATCGATAACCGTCCCGTCCTTCTGCACAATCAACCCCACACGCATCATGAAAGGCGTTATCTGCTCCGAACCGTGCGCTCCATGCGGCCGAAAATGCCGCCGGAGTATCTCCACAGCCAGGGGACCTGCCACACGGACCGCGGCAATCCCCCCC
>CAZXRO010000118.1:0-8091 GCA_964642435.1 uncultured Ignavibacteriales bacterium | reverse complement strand
TCCGGGACACAGGCTTGGTCTGGATCCGGTCACTCAAACCGGGTTACAATCCTGACACCTATACTTGGCATACGCCAAGCGTCTCTGATAGCTTCTATCCGCCACGAAAAGGCTACGACGCTATTCCAGATTCTTGTCCTGAGTTCCCTCTGAGTAGGCTCCTATCTCTTCATTCGATAGAACTGAGTGGCCCTAAGATGGTCGATGCCACTTGTCTCATCAGCCATTGGAGAAGGGCCAAACCAAGGCCAACCTGGTTCATCTTCAAGTACAGCTTTCGCCATACAACAAGTGATCCATGGATCAGACATGAATACGAATGCTGGAATGCAGAGACTGGCGAGCCGGTTGGCTCGGGTGATATTCACATGCGCAGCAGTGATTGGCCAGACAGGAAGAGAGATGGTGGGCGTCCGATCTGGTAGCCCACTCCCCCACTCGCCCCCATTTCTAAATAACCAAAAAAGTGTTTGCCTGATTGGTATAATAGGGTAGTTTACAGGGTTTGCCGGGAAGTACCGTCCATGCGGACAGTCCTCCCATAATCAGAAATTGAGGCGCTAATACATAATGAAGCTTAGTCACAACGCTGAAGAGATTGATGTTGCTCAGGTACTGCCAGTTATCCCGCTTCGGGATGTCGTGATTTTTCCTCACATGATCTATCCCCTATTGGTGGGCCGGTCATTCACCATCAATGCCCTGCAGGCAGCCATGGCTGACAACCGCCAAGTCATGCTGGTAGCCCAACGAGCAGCCAATATTGATAATCCTCGCCAATCCGAAATGTACCAGGTGGGCCTGATTGCCCGTGTCCTTCAGGTGATGAAGATGCCCAATGGCACGCTGAAAGTGCTGGTCGAGGGCCTGGTCAGGGCTGAGATACAGTCCATGGTCGAGGAAGATGGTTATCTGAAGGCCGGCCTTCAGATTATCCCGCCGGACACTGCCGAGAACGACAGGGAGATAGAGGCACTCTCTCGCAGCGTTAATGAGCAGTTCTCTGAGTACGTCCGCCTGAACCGACGTCTTCCCGATGAAGTCCTGGTGTCGGTAGCGTCAATTGAGCACTACCACCAGCAGGCCGATACTATCGCCGCTCACCTGCTGCAGAAAATAGAGATCAAACAAAGGCTGCTGGAGGCGTTCAAGGTTCGAAAGCAGTTCGAGATCCTCTCCGAGGTACTCAAGGAGGAGGTCGAAATCCTGCGGATCGAGCAGCGTATCGATGGTACCGTCCGTGAATCCATGTCTCGCAGCCAGCGGGAGTTCTACCTGCAGCAACAGCTCAAGGCCATCAAGGATGAGCTGGGGCAGTTCGATGAACCCGGGGCGGAGGTCGATGATGTGTACTCGCGCCTGGACTCCAATGAGTATCCCGATGAAGTCCGAGCCAAGGCCGAAGAAGAAGCCAAGAAGCTGTCCAAGATGCATCCCTACTCAGCCGAGGCGGCTGTGGTGCGGTCGTATCTGGACTGGCTTCTCGATCTACCCTGGAACGATTTCACCGAAGACCGCACTGAATTCTCACAGGTGAAGCAGATTCTGGACTCCGATCACTACGGCCTGGAGAAGGCCAAGAAACGCATCGTCGAGCATCTCGCCATTATCAAATTGGCTGGCCAGGTCAAAGGTCCCATACTCTGCCTTGTGGGGCCTCCGGGAGTCGGCAAGACCTCGGTCGGTCGATCAATCGCCCGCGCAATGGGTCGCAGGTTTGTGCGGATGTCGCTCGGTGGTGTGCACGATGAAGCTGAAATCCGCGGGCACCGACGAACGTATATCGGAGCTCTGCCCGGACGTATTCTTCAGGCAGTAAAGAAGGCCGGCTCAGCCAATCCAGTCTTCCTGCTCGATGAAGTCGACAAGCTCGGCAAAGACTTTCGTGGCGATCCCGCCTCGGCCCTGCTCGAGGTGCTCGATCCGGAGCAGAACAACACCTTCACTGACAACTATCTGGAGGTGGAGTTCGACCTGTCCAACATCCTGTTCGTGACTACCGCTAACAGCATGGCGACCATTCCGCCGGCGCTGCGCGACCGCATGGAGATCATTCGCCTGCCAGGATATCTGGATTTTGAAAAGCTGGCTATTGCTCGCGACTACCTGTTGCCCAAGCTCAAGAGCGAAATGGGCATGAAAGCGCTGAACATCTCATTTGACGAAGATGCCTACTACGATATTATCCGCAACTACACTCGCGAAGCCGGCGTTCGCGAACTCGAGCGCCAACTTGGCGCTGTGCTTCGCAAGTCCGCTGTCAAGCTCGCCGAGGGAAGCAAGGTCAGGCACTTCAGGTACTCGCGGCGAAAAGTGGCGGCCCTTCTCGGAGCCCCCAAATACGCCGATACTAACTTGAAAACACAACCGACTGTCGGCTATGCGATCGGCTTGGCCTGGACTGAGATGGGCGGCGACGTCATGCCGGTCGAAGTCGCTCTCATGCGCGGCAAGGGCAAGCTGACCCTGACTGGGTCGCTGGGCGACGTCATGCAGGAATCGGCCGCCGCCGCACTTTCATTTGTTCGTGAATACGCCGCCCGCTTCGGACTCAACGATAACTTCTTCGAAAACCTCGAATTGCACGTGCACATCCCTGAAGGTTCGGTGCCCAAGGAGGGACCGTCGGCCGGTGTCACTTTGCTGACTGCCTTCATCTCGGTGCTGACCGGTATTCCAGTCCGCAGCGATATCGCCATGACCGGCGAGGTGACGCTAACGGGTGATGTGCTGGCGGTCGGCGGCCTTAATGAAAAGCTGCTCGCCGCCAAACGCTTGGGTATCAAGGAAATCATCGTTCCGGCCAAAAACCGCAAAGATATTGCCGAGTTGCAGTCAGACCTGGTCAAGGGCCTGAAGATACACTATGTTCGGTCGGTCAAGCAGATGCTGGGGTTGTCGCTCGTTCGCAACCCGTTTGTGAAACCACACGCCAGAGCTATTCGTCAACGTCACCTGGGGCTCAATTAAAAGGGCACTGACCGCCCTTGGGCTACAGGTACGCTCGGTTGGGAAGGAGAGATAGATGGCCGCAAGTATTTCGGAATGCACGTTCAGCGGCTCCGTATACTCTCTTTCGCAACTCCCCAAAGATAACCTCCCCCAGATTGCGTTCGCCGGCCGTTCCAATGTTGGCAAGTCCTCGCTGCTGAACCGCCTGGTGGGCCGCAAGAAGATGGCCAAGGTCTCCTCTACTCCGGGCAAGACACGCTCGTTGAACTTCTTCCTGATCAATCGCCGTTTCTACTTTGTCGACCTGCCCGGCTATGGCTACGCCAAGGTAGCGAGAAAAGTCCGAGAGAGCTGGGGTGAACTGGTGGAGAAGTACCTGGAGACGTGCCCGGACCTTATCGGTCTGGTCCTGCTTCTGGATTGCCGGCGCGACCCAACTCCCGAGGACTTTCAGCTACTTGAGTGGCTTGCAGCACGCCAGATTCCGGCACTGGCGGCGATTACCAAAACTGATAAGATAAACCGCAGTCAGGTTTCCACTAAGGAGCAGCAGATCGAAAATGAGCTGGGACTGGCCGCCATCCCCTTTTCCGCGGTCAACGGAACCGGCAAGAAGGAGCTGCTCAATACTGTCTTTGACTTGGTTGCGGACCAATCTCAACGCACGAAGGCGTAACAGGATATGAAGAAAAACCGGATAGTTGTAGGATGCCAATGGGGTGATGAAGGCAAAGGGAAAATCGTCGACCTGCTGGCCGCCGACGTTGACATCATCGCCCGTTTCCAGGGTGGCGCCAACGCCGGACATACTATCGTCGTCGATGACACCAAGTATGTACTCCACTTGATTCCCTCCGGAATCGTTCATGCGGGAAAGGAATGCTATATCGGTAACGGGGTCGTGCTCGATCCAATCGGGTTAGTGGAAGAGCTGGAAGTTCTCGACAAACAGGGCATCGACTACCGGGGCCGCCTGTTTGTCTCTCCGGCAACCAATCTGGTCCTGCCGTATCACAAGCTTATCGATGCGATCGACGAGAAGAGTCGTGGCACCTCCTCGATTGGCACAACCAAAAGGGGTATTGGGCCGGCCTACATCGACAAGGTCGCCCGCAATGGCATCAGGGTCGTTGACATCTTCGCCCCTGACCGGCTCAAGAAACGCCTGGAATGGCAGCGCCAGGTCAAGGAACGTTATCTGGCTGACTCCACAGATGAGCGGGCCGACCTGGATCGTACATTCCAAATGCTTATGGACATGCAGAGTGTCTTTCGTGATTTGGTGGTCGATGTTTCCCGGGCGCTTTTTGAAGCGCACCGAAAGGGGCGAACCATCCTGTTCGAAGGAGCCCAGGGTGTGATGCTCGACGTCGACCTCGGCACCTACCCCTTTGCGACCTCATCGAATACTACCAGTGGCGGGGCACTCACCGGACTGGGAATCGGTCCCAATATGATCGATGAAGTTGTTGGTGTGATAAAGGCCTACACCACTCGCGTCGGTGCAGGACCGTTTCCGACGGAACTGGTGGACGAAACCGGTGAACATCTTCGACAGCGCGGCGACGAGTTCGGGGCTACGACTGGCCGTCCACGGCGCTGTGGCTGGTTGGATCTGGTACAGCTTCGCCATGCTATGCGGATAAATGGAGTGGAGTCGATCGCGGTTACCAAGCTCGATGTACTCGATGAGAGCGATGAAATCAAAGTGTGCACCGAGTACGAACTTAATGGCCACCGCATCGACCAGGTACCGCTGGACTTGTCGGAGCTCAGCCATGTCAAGCCGATTTACAAGTCCCTCCCCGGTTGGCAAAGCCCGACCACCGGTGTCACCGAGTTCGCCGACCTGCCACAGCGGGCCCAAGAGTATCTGAGTTTTATCGCCGAGGATCTGGGCGTGAAGATTTGCCTGGTATCCACCGGCGCCAAACGACAGCAGACAATCATGTGTCACGCATAACAAATACTGGAGACGATGGTAATGGCACGATTTTCAAGACAACTGCTCACCGTAATCGCCGCCGCCCTGCTCTTACTGACCGGATGCGGCTCCAAGAAGAGCGAGACAACCAGCGACGTGCAGGCTGAAGCCACCGCAAACGACGTCCCACAGACTGGAGAGTTCCGCGAGCTTCAGGGTGGTCTGCTGGTCAAAGATGTAGAAATTGGTGATGGGCGCACGGCCCAGGCCGGTGACCAGCTCGATATGCACTACACTGGCTGGCTGTATGTCGATGGCCAGAAGGGCAAGCAGTTTGACTCCTCGTACGACCGCCACGAGCCGTTCGGCTTTCGACTTGGCGCGGGTCGTGTGATCCGCGGCTGGGACTGGGGAGTAGCCGGTATGAAAGAGGGCGGCACTCGCGAATTGATCATTCCGCCGGATCTTGGCTATGGCTCTCGCGCAGTGGGCGGCGGATTGATTCCCGCCAATTCTACACTGTTTTTCGAGGTCAAGCTGGTCAAGATCAGAAATCGATAGCTGGCGCACTGACCAACTGATCCCATTAGAAAAAGGGCGCCTGCTTAAATGGGCGCCCTTCCCTATTGCGAACACTGTCTTAAAGAGAGGTACCAATTGACCCGCTCGCCTTGGCGAGCTTTCGTTTCCGAATTCTATCTCTTATACCTTCCCGATCACCCCGAGGTTTCAGAAATCGACACCCCTTATCGAGGTCAACCGCCGGATTTCGGGCGCCGTTACTGCTCGCCCAACCGATACAGGGTCAGGCGATGCCCGGAAATGGCCTCTCAGCACTTCCACCTTTATTGCCGACATTCTGAGTAGTCATGGAGTATAAACCACAACAGAACCCATTGCCTCAGCCACCTGATCCGGGGAGTCGCAGATTGCCAAAGCTGGACCTGAAAAGCTCCATCTGGGCGAGGTTTGCCATTGTTGGTTTCCTTACCCTGCTACTGATCATCCCGACCGTCATGATCATGTCGCTCATCACGGAGCGATCGCAGCGGCGTGACGCGGTAACGTCCGAGATCAGCAAGAGTTGGGGAGGCAATCAAGTCATAGTTGGGCCAATTTTGACCGTACCCTACGAACACCATACCTGGGATGGTTATCAGAAGGCAATCACGACGATTGAATATGCCCATTTTCTTCCGGAGAGCCTCGTTGTTGCCGGATCTGTTCGCTCGGAGCATCGCAATCGGGGTATCTATGACGTGATTGTATACACCGCCGACCTGGATATCTCCGCCGTCTTCGAGTCACCGGCCTTCACCAGTCTGAACATCCACGAACAGGACGTCCACTGGGACGATGCTGTCATCGCGCTGGGTGTTGCCGATCCGAAAGGGATCAAGGACCTTGTTGAGATGAAGTTTGACAACACCACGAGTCAGGCAAGCCCGGGCATAAGCAATACCGATGTCGTCAAGACCGGGATCAGTATCCCCGTAGAGATGGCCAAGGGCTCAGCGCAGCATCGTTTCGCCTGCAAGCTCAGCCTCAATGGGAGCTCGCAGTTGCTCATGTCACCGGTCGGCAAGGAGACCACCGTCCATCTGACATCGGACTGGAACAATCCGAGCTTTGTGGGCGATTACCTTCCAGATCGACATGACCTGAAAGCAGATGGTTTCACGGCAGACTGGAACGTGCTTCATCTTAGCCGCAATTTCCCGCAGCAATGGACTGGGGCACGGTACGATGTATCCGAATCAGTTCTCGGTGTGAGCCTGCTCATGTCAGTTGATCTGTATCAGAAATCAATGCGGACCGTCAAGTATGCAATCCTGTTCATCGCCTTGACTTTCATCACCTTCTTCGTTGTGGAGATTCTCGGCGGCAAACCTGCCCATCCAATTCAATACTTGATGATCGGCATTGCCTTGCTCGTCTTCTATGTATTTCTGCTGTCGCTATCGGAGCATATTAGCTTTTCCTATGCGTACCTGATCGCGAGTGTTGGCGTAATCGGGTTGGTTACGGCCTACTCAACCACTTTCCTCAGTGGTGGTCGACTGATAGCGATCTCGGCCACTCTTGTCGTTCTGTATGGCTACCTGTACATCGTCTTGCACTTGCAGGACTATGCTTTGCTCATGGGAAGCGTGATCCTTTTCGTGGCGCTCGCCCTGACAATGTTTTTGACGCGCAAGATAGACTGGTTTACAGCGCTGACCCGCCAGAACGGCAAGGGCTGAAGTTCGCAGTCACCCAGCCATCGGTGAGAGGGTCTCGCAGAACCGCCGGAGTTGTTCCGCAAGCCCCTTGCTCGGTTACTGCCCTCAGCAGAAGCCGTCGCAAAGCCTATTTTCTTGACAAAAGGAAGGTGATTGGGTTTGTTGTAAGGTTCATGTTAACAAGGGACTTGCCACTCAGGAGCAGACTTGAAAGCTCAAGAAAAAGCATCGGCATTGTACAGCGACCTGTTCGCCAAGTGCCGCGCCTATACTGATCCCGACAAGGTAAAAGCGCTCGGAGTCTACCCCTATTTTCATCCCATGCAGTCAGCGCCGGGCGATGAAGTCATAGTCGACGGCAAGCAGTGTATCATGATCGGGTCCAACAACTATCTGGGACTGGTCAATCACCCCAAGGTCAAAGAAGCCGCCGCCGAGGCCACCCGGAAATTCGGGTCCGGCTGCACCGGCTCACGTTTTCTTAACGGCACGCTGGATGTGCACCTGGAGCTCGAAGAGCGTCTGGCCAAGTTCATGAACCGCGAGGCCTGCCTCGTGTTCTCAACCGGCTTCCAAACCAACCTTGGAACGATTTCCACACTCGTGGGCAAGGACGATATCATCCTGATCGACCGTGCCGACCATGCCTGTATTGTCGACGGCGCCCGCCTGTCCTACGGCAAAGTCCACAAATTCGCCCACAACGACATGGATGATCTGGCTCGATTGCTGGGCCTGATGCGGCAGGACCGACCCAATTCAGGCATTCTGATTGTCGTCGATGGCGTCTTCAGCATGGAGGGCGACATCATCAAACTGCCGCGCCTGGTCGAATTGGCGGAGGAATACGGCGCGCAGGTCATGGTCGATGATGCCCATGCGATCGGCGTGCTTGGCAAGACCGGTGCCGGCACGGCCGAGCACTTCGACCTGATTGACCGAGTCGGATTGACCACCGGTACATTTTCCAAGTCGTTTGCATCACTGGGCGGA
>CAZXRO010000117.1:0-8241 GCA_964642435.1 uncultured Ignavibacteriales bacterium | reverse complement strand
ACGCGTCCAGAATAACGGCATCGTCTTCATCGATGAAATCGACAAGGTCGTCGGCGACAACAGCCGCACCGGCCCCGATGTCTCCCGCGAGGGCGTCCAGCGCGACATCCTGCCCATTGTCGAGGGGTGCGCCGTCACCACCAAGTATGGCATGATCCGCACCGACCACATTCTGTTCATTGCCGCCGGGGCCTTCCACTCATCCAGCCCCTCGGATCTTATCCCGGAGCTGCAGGGACGTTTCCCCATCCGGGTCGAACTGGACTCGCTCACGGCCGAAGACCTCGAGCGCATCCTGGTCGAACCCCAGGCGTCGCTGGTGAAGCAGTATCAGGCGCTCATGGAGACCGAGGGCATCAGGCTTGAGTTCAGCCAGGGAAGCATCCGGAAGATCGCGCAGTTCGCCGAGCAGGTGAACAAGAACTCAGAGAACATCGGCGCGCGGCGTCTGCAAACGGTGCTCTCGACACTGCTCGAGGATCTCCTGTTCGACCCGCCGACCGACAAGAAAGAGGCCCGCATCTCCGCGACCGAGGTGGAGAAGCGCCTCTCGGAGATCATCGAGGACGAGGACCTCAGCCGCTACATCCTGTAACGCGTTGCCTCTTGAACTGTAGGGCAGGAGCCCTTAGGGTCCTGCCATCTGACTGCATGGGTGCCCCACAGCCCGGGTGCCCCGATCCGAAGGATCGGGATCAGATATCATTCTGGTCGATATTCTTAAGCGCCAGTGCCCCACCCCTCTGGCGTGAGTTCCTTGCACTTCGCTACAGCCGAACCACATGATCTCACCACAACACACTCACACGCAACCACCTGTGGGGTGGCCCGAGGCTCGCCTCGGGTGGCTCTCTCTTTGTTGGGTTAAACGCAGATCAGGATCCCTGTCCGCCGAAGGCGGATCGCGAAGCGAGGTCCTGACACCACTTGGCTCTGTGGGCGGCAGGCTTCCCGGCCTGCCCCAAGGCGTCAATTCCCGTATCTCAGTATCTTGTCATCAGGAGAAATGGGCAGGAGCCCTTAGGGTCCTGCCATCTGACTGCTCAAGCCGTCCGCTTTTGCATATCCCGTCATCGCGAGGAGCGTCGCGAACCAGCAAAGTGGCGATCTCAAACCCAATCAAATCGGCGCGGAGCGATCGATTCACATGAAAGACACAACGTGTCCTGACATTGCTTCGCCCCTGCACGCCTGAAGGCGCGGACACCCTCGCAATGATTCCATCGAGATGTGATGCGGGTTGCCCCCCACACCCCCAGCCTACACCTGCAATACCTTGACATCCCCCACGAAACTACTGATCGCGACATACAGCTTCTTATCCGCCCCCTCGTAATCATCCGTCGAAACCTCCAGCGTGTTGCCAAGCCCGTCCGAGCGCCGGCCCAACACATCCAGGTCACCGGCAAAACTCGAGCAGTGCACAAACACCTGCCAACCCCGCGGCACAAATATGCGGACATCCCCGAGGAACGTGGAAACAATCAGCCGATTCAAACCCTCGCCCAACTCGCCCCGTGTCGCAATCACCTCAACGTCGCCGACGAAACTCGACACCTCCACATTTCGCATGTCGACCCCGCCAAGGTCAACATTCAGATCCCCCAGACCCTTGCTGTACTTCTGGAACCCCTCGCGCGAGACACTCGGTCCCTGCGCCGACTTGCTGTCGAATGAGTAGGTGTAGCTGTGTGTCTGCGAGCTGCCACTCTGCGATGCGCCCGCGGTGTGCGCCGTTCCCGTCGTGGCGCCTGCCGATGATGCCCGCGAGTAGTTATTGACATGCTCAGCCATCCGATCCTGCTCGCGCTTCTTGCGAATAATCAGCCAGATCCCCAGGACTATCAATCCCAAGGGGATCAGCGTTCCCACGAAATCGCCAAAGTCGAAATAGACGATTCCCAGGCTCCGCACCAGAAGCAAAAAGCCAATCACGATAAGAATCAGGCCAAATGTAATCTTGCGTGTATCCATTGCTCTGCAATCAATTCGGTTATGGTCCAGTTGTCAATACGTAATGTCGCCCAATCAGTTGCATCCATCAGCCAACAGCCGGCGTCACTACCCTTGACTAATCGCTCCGAAGGCTCTTAATTGGCCAAGATTTTGTCTGGAATTTCGAAATAATCTCAGGAGGAAACATGGCTCGCTCATTGACCCAGATCACTGACCTCACCGCCGACGAAGTCCGGGAGGTCCTCACGCTCTCCGCCGATATGAAAAGCGGCAAAATCGCGCCCAAATCCCTCGAGGGCAAGTCCGCCGCCTGCATATTCACCAAGGCTTCGCTGCGGACCCGCATCTCTTTCGAGGTCGGGATCAGCGAACTTGGCGGCAATGCCCTCTATGTCACCGACAACGAGATCAAACTCGGCCAGCGCGAATCTATCGCCGATGCTGCCCGCGTGCTCTCCCGCTATGTCGGCCTGATCATGATCCGTACCTTCAAGCAGTCTGACGTCGAAGAATTGGCCAAGTATGCCAGCGTCCCGGTCGTCAACGGCCTGACCGACCTTGTTCACCCCTGCCAGATCCTGGGTGACTATCTCACGGCCACCGAGCACCTGGCGGCCAGGGACCGCTACCGTGTGGCCTACCTCGGCGATGGCAACAATATCGCCAACTCCTGGCTCAACCTGGCCTCGCTCATTCCGCTCGATCTGCGGATCGGGACCGCCGAGGATACCCAGCCGGATTCAGAGATTGTTAAGAAAGCAAAAGCAAACTCCGATAGCCGCATTGTCATTACCGCCGATCCTAAAGAAGCCGTCCAGGATGCCGATGTAGTCTATACAGATGTGTGGGCCTCTATGGGTCAGAAACATCTGGCTGATGAAAAGGCAGAAAAATTAAGTAAGTATCAAGTGAATAGCTCTCTGTTGAAGGGAGCTGACCCAAAGGCGATAGTGATGCACTGTTTACCGGCTGAACGTGGACGAGAAATCACCGATGAGGTGATGGATAGCCCGCAGTCAGTCGTCTTCGATGAAGCCGAAAACAGGCTGCATGTCCAAAAGGGAATCATGCATTTCCTGCTGACGCACTAACGACCCGACGGCCAGTTCCAGACGGAGAGGGGCTAATCGAGAGAAAGGAGACGCACTATGCGTTCCCAGAGTTTGTTTTTCCTTCTGGGACTGGTTGTCCTGTCGCTCTGCGCCGTTGCTTTCATCGCCTGTTCCGACGATGATAGCCCGACGACCAGTAACAACGATGGTTCACTGACCGACCCGGAATTCGTGGCCGTTCAGGAGCAGTTGAACAACGTTGTTGCCACCACCATCGATGTCTTTGGTGATGGCCTCGGAAACATCAACGGCATCCCCGATGATGCCAACATGGAAGAAGTGCTGTATGGCCCCGGCGATCCGTCCGATGTGATGACAGCCGAGTACAATGAGACGACCGGCTGGCACACAATCACCATCAGCCGCAGCCGCAGCACCTACACCGAGACGATCTCGGACAACGTCCAGTTCCGTGACGCCAGTGGCAACGCCCAGGAAAGCGCCACCGGGGCGACCCAGTTGACCTACCAGCACACCTGGGGTCGGACCATGAACGACCAGACAGTCACTCATAGTGATTACACTGGCCAGACCGACCTCACCTTCACCGGTCTGAACACCCAGCAGGCAGCTATCGCCGGATCGTTTAACTGGACCAATAACTCTCGCTACGTGTCCGCCGACTCCACGGTCACCCGCGAAATCACGGTCCAGGCCACCTTGTCCAACTTCACCGTCAACAAGGGTTCCGGCGGCTGGACTACTAATTCCTGCCCGAGCGATGGTAGTATGGCCAATGTCGCCATTACCATGACCTATACCAAGGATTCCAACGATCCGGTCACGACCAACTGGACTGCCGATGTGACCTTCGATGAAGGCCTGATGACCGCCGATGTCACCAGAGGATCAGTCGAATGGGACTACAACTCACAGGTCTGTACTCCCTCGGTAACCGGTAACTGATTCATCAGGGAACCAGGTCACAAGGATAGGTGATTGCGGGCCCAGACAAGAAAGCCCGACCAGGGATGGTCGGGCTTCCTTCTTTTTGGTTGGTGTTTCGTTCCCGCGACCATTTCCGTTGACATTCCCCGCCCACCGGCCTAAGCTTCACACCATGGACTCCGAGGTTGTCAAATACTCCGGCTGCTTCGTCTGTGGCGACGAGAATCCGATCGGTCTGAAGGCCCGCTTCTTCTATGACGGCAACCAGGCCTACACCGATCTGACCGCCAGCAAGCAATTCGAGGGCTACCAGAAGATCTTCCACGGGGGTATCATTTCGACCGTCCTCGATGAAGTCATGATCAAGGCGGTACTCGCCCGCGACATCTACGTGGTGACCGCCGAAATGACCATCAAGTTCATCCGCCCCGTCAGGGTCGGCGACAAGCTCCGAATCCGGGGCTGGGTCACTCGCCAGCGGGGCCGCATTTGGCTCACCGAGGGTGTTGCTGAGGACCAGCAGGGCCAGCCCTACGCAACTGCAGTCGGCAAGTACATTGAGCCCGGGGAAGAGCTGCGTCAGGCACTGCTGCAGTCAATCGATTAATCTGGTCAATCGGTTTCACACTGTTACTACAAATCCCCTCGCCTGACATGCGCATGTTATCTGGTAGGCGCTGTAGCACAGGTACTTATGGCGTACTCATCAACCGCTACATGATCGGCACCCACCTTGCTCATATCATTGAGCATGAACAAAGAAAAAGCTCCACTTAAGTGCTATATAGCCGCTTTTCGCAACGGGCAGATCGACCCTGATCTACAGCAACGCGGCTTTAGTCTGGGCATGATCGTGTTTGCCATCCCGGAGTTGGGTATCCTCTTCCGATGTCGGGCCGATGGAAACCTGGTCGACCTTGAGTTCGGGGCCTTCTTTGCCCTGCTCAAGTTCATCAAATCGCGTCTGTCCGATCTTAAGGTAACCAAGGTGCAAATCCACTCCTCGAACCCGGAGTTCGTCTTTGCCTTTACCGGCAACACCAAGCACCTGCAAAAGGGAACGGCACGCTATAACCTGGTGGCCGAGTATCAGAAACGCCACCAGATTATCATCTCCTACTGTGAACCGCTGAAGAACAAGGCCCTCGTGCCGGCCTCCGAATATCCCGCCCTTCCCAGGGATCGCCAGATCGGGCTTAAGCCCGAGTCAAAAGAACAGTCACGTCCTGAACTTAAGCCCTTTCAGCGAGGACTCCGGCTGTAACCGGCAGTTGTCGGGACGGCGGTAACCTGTCCAATGATGATCCTCTCTGCATATTCAATACCAGTCCAATCACTTCCGGCTCCCATCCAACCTGCCCGACCTCCTGCAAAGGGACCATCTTGTAATGAGTTAGCGGAAATGCTGCGGCCTTTCCTCAGGGCGGCACACCCTTTGCACTTGAGCCGGCCATGAACACGGACCTTATCAGCCAGATCAGAATACTGCCGATCGACCAGATCGTCCCCTTTGAGCAACTCCCGCCGGTCGATCCCGATCTCTCCCTATCCGACTGTCATTTGGTTCGGGATCCTTTCCTCGTTGCACCACTCGGCGAGAATCTCTATGTCCTTCTGGACAATGTCGATACCTTCGCTGAACTCATCTCCTGTGGCCTCACCCAGATCCCGGTCCAGATCGTCGGCCGCAACGAAGTCTCGCTTTCCTGCGCGCGCCTTGGACTGTACACGTTCACACGCGACGATATCGTGCGTCTGGCCGATCAGTACCCCCAGCATCTGACACTCATAGAGACCAACTGCACGGCTGCCGATTCATCCGACTTGCCACTACGGTTTGAGTTCTTTGATTCCCCTCAAATGAATCTTCTCATTCACAGGCATGAGGAGACCGGCTGCCCTGAGGGACTTAGGTTACTCTTCGACCTGATAGACACTCGAGGCGGCTTCCAGACCGAAATGAGCTTCGATGGGCTCACGACCGGGCTGATGCGACGACGGAACTACTCCTGTCTGCTATCACTGCCGCGTCCAACGTTCGAGGATGTTGAACACGCCGCCCGGACACAGGACTGCTATCCGGTGCGGATTGTGCTGGCTGCAACCGCGGTCCGAGGACTTCAGATCGATCTCTCGGTAGCTGTTCTCAATTCCGACCTGCCAGTCGCCGAGAAGGAAGCCTACTTGCGCGATCTGATCATCTATCGCCACCAGAGCGCCCGCACGACTTCTTATGAAGGTCGTATCTATCTCTTCAATCGCTGAACCATATCCAAAAACTTGTTGAACAGCCAACGGTTAGAGCCTTTCTTGCTGTCTATTGAAGGTTGATTGGCACGCCTTGTCAGGCCCGCCGTGAGGCAGGGCACAGATGGCGTATCAGCTCTCAGGGAGATGCCGGACACGAAAAAGCCCCGCACTATGAAGGGCGGGGCAGACACCGGCGAGTGTCGAAACGTCGAGATTACCCGATTCGCGATACGTGGCGAGCCAGGCGAGATTTGTAACGACTGGCCGTGCTCTTGTGCAACAAGCCGCGATTGACCGCACGATCCAGCAAACTGGTCACGTGGCCCATGCGCTGAGCGGCTGCCTCACGGTCGGTCATCGTCCGCAACTGGCTTATCGCCGAGCGAAGCTCCGAGCGCGATGCTCGATTGCGCTGACGACGCTTCTCGTTCGTCTTCACTCGCTTTTCGCAGGACTTATGGTTCGGCAAGGTTATCATCCCTTCTCGTTATAACGTTATGTATCAGAACCTCTAAATATAGTCGGCTTTTCGTTATTGTCAACAAACCCTAACAAGAAAAGTTCGCTCGTAGGATCGACCTCAACTGTCTCCTCGGCAACCGCCCTCTCAAGAGTCTTTGGGCTGGTCCGTGAACAGGTCATGGCCTACTACTTCGGCGCCTCAATGGTAACCGATGCCTTCGTAGCCGCCTTCCGCATTCCCAATCTGCTGCGGGACCTGTTTGCCGAGGGCGCCCTGTCGGCAGCTTTTGTCCCCGTCTTCAAAAACAAGGCCGTGACCGAGGGTACCGACCCTGCCTTCCGGTTGGCCAATATCATTCTGACCATGATGCTGGTCGTCGTCGGCATTGTCGTCATCCTCGGCATTCTCGCGGCCCCGGCGCTCGTCTTTCTCTTCGCCAATGGCTTCACCGAGATTCCCATGAAGTTTGACCTCACCGTCAGCCTGACCCGCATCATGTTCGTCTATCTGCTGCTGGTCTCTGTCTCGGCCTTGTTTATGGGCATGCTCAACTCATATGGACGGTTTGGCATTCCGGCGCTCTCACCGGCCATGTTCAATCTCGGCTGCATCCTCTCGGTTGTGCTCTTATACCAGTACTTCGAGCAACCGATCTACACACTGGCCATAGGTGTTGTCATCGGCGGGATCGGCCAGCTGGTACTGCAACTGCCCTCGATCTATCACATCGGCTTTCGCTACCGACCCAGTTTCGATTTCCTGGCCGCCGCTCCCAAACGCGTACTGAGACTGTTCGGCCCCATGGTTATCGGCCTGTCAGGAAGCCGCGTGAATATTCTGGTCAGCACCTTGATTGCCTCGTTCCTCGCCCAGGGAGCCCTGACCTACCTCAACTATGCTTATCGCCTCATGCACTTCCCTTTGGGCGTCTTCGCCGTGGCCCTTGGAACCGTCGCCCTGCCACGCGTCTCCGAAATGGTCGCCAAGGGCCAAACCGATCGCCTCGGACGGTCGTTCCTCGACGCCATGAGTCTCAACCTGTTCATTGTCGTGCCGGCCGCCTGGTTTCTGGCTGTCCTTGGTCGGCCTGCTGTCGAACTCATCTTCGGCTGGGGCGCCTTCACCAACCGCGATGCCGCCAATACCGCCCTGGCCCTGCTGCATTATTCCTACGGTCTGATTGGCTTTGCCGCGGTGCGTGTCACGGTGCCCTTCTACTATGCCTTCGAGGACTCCCGGCTTCCTATGCGAATCTCGCTGGCCACGGTCGCCATTAACCTGGCCTTGTACTACCCGATGGTCCAGCTATTGCAGTTCGCCGGTCTGGCCGCGGCTACTTCAATCGCCGGTCTGGCTAATTTTCTGATGCTGCTCTTTTGGCTGCCGAAAAAGGGTGTTGAGGTCCCTTGGGCCGCTCTGGGTCTCAGCGCTGCCAAAACGATTGTTGCAGGCGGCATCGCCTTCTATGTCACCCAATGGGTTCCAATTGATTTCGGTAATATCGACAGCGTTTTTCTCGATCGCCTGTTCAAACTGCTCGTCCCCTCGGCGGTCGCTCTGGCCGTCTATCTC
>CAZXRO010000116.1:4511-8339 GCA_964642435.1 uncultured Ignavibacteriales bacterium | reverse complement strand
TGTTCGTTGTGTCCGGGATTAGAGACTTGTGTAGCGGTGCCATTGGGGCTGGTGGTCCACATTCGATTGTTTTCTCGTTTTCATTCTTGGATTGAACCCACAGCTTACTGTGGGTTCAGTCCATATCACATCCGGTCCCTTGACCCACCGTTCACGAGTCCATCCCTCCCCCCTACTCCGCCTTTGTCCACGGCTGGGTCCACTCACCCAATGACCCGATCTCTTTTTCTACTTCCTCGAGAATCTCGCACGAGGCCACCACATCACGCATTCTCGTATGATCCGGATACAGCGGACGGTCAACATCCAGAAACGTCACATGCTGCCGCACAACATCGTGCGCCTTTTGTGTACCGCGTCCGAACCCGTAGTCACGGAAATCCAGCGCCTGTGCCGCGGCCATGAACTCGATTCCCAGCACGCCCCACGCGTTCTCGATAATCTGCACATTCTTCAGCGCCGTGTTCATGCCCATCGACACGAAATCCTCCTGATCCGCTGCCGCCGGAATCGACTGGATACAGGCCGGTGCCGACAGAATCCGCTGCTCCACAATCTGCATATCAGCCGTGTACTGGCTGAGCATCAGCCCGGAGTACATCCCCGCCCCCTTCGTCAGGAACGGCGGCAACCCCACGCTCAGCGCCGGGTTGTTCAGGCGGTTCATGCGACGCTCCGACAGCACCGATATCATCGTTACACAGTATCCCACCATATCCATCGGCACCGCAATTGGCGTCCCCTGGAAGTTCGCACCCGACAGCTGCAGGTCCTCATCCGGGAAGAAGATTGGGTTGTCCCCCACACCGTTGAGCTCGATCTCCACCTGCGAGCGCGCGTACGCCAGCGCGTCGTGCGCAGCGCCGATCACCTGTGGCGTCGAGCGCATCGAGTACGCATCCTGCACCTTGCACTTGATCCGCCCCTCGTACAGGTCTCCCCCCTCGACCATCTTTCGAATCGCCTCCGCCGAGCGCACTGCCCCATTGAACCCGCGAATGCGATGCAACTTGTCCGTGTATGGCTTCATGTTCGCCTTGAGCGCCTCCAGCGACATGGCGCAGGCTATCTCCGCCTGCTTGAGCCAGCGGTTGGCGTCATAAAGGAACAGTGCTCCCATCGCCGTCATGAAGTTGGAGCCGTTGATGATCGCCAGGCCATCGCGCGCTTTCAGCCCGGGCACCTCGATACCGGCTTTGTCCAACGCATCCTTACCCGAGAGCAGTTCGCCTTTGAAATACGCCTGCCCCTCGCCGAGCATCACCAGCGCGATTTGCGACATCGGCGCCAGGTCGCCGCACGCTCCCACCGAGCCTTTCTTGCACACATACGGAGTGACGCCTTTGTTAAGCATCTCCACCAGCGTCTGGGTTATCGCCGGCCTCACTCCGCTGTTGCCGTGGGCGTGCACATTGATCCGCGCCGCCATCGCCCCGCGCACCCACTCCAGCGGCATCGGCTCGCCAATCCCGGCCGAATGGTTGTAGATCAAATACCGCTGAAACTGCTTGACCTGCTCGTCATCGAGAACAACCTCAGAGAACTCGCCGATCCCCGTATTGACACCGTACATGATCTCCCGTGCCTCGATTTTCTTCTCCAGCATGTCGCGACACTTCTGCATCCGGCCGATCGCGTCCTTGTCCAGTTCGACCGGCTCATTGTGCCGCGCGATCTGCACCAACCTCTCTATCGTCAGCCCGGAGCCACTCAATGTGATAGCCATATTTGCCTCGCCTGATTATGATTGTTCGTATTGTCGTGGAAAGCCGCGGCGTCGCCACCCCGTAGGTCACCGGGGATACCGCGCGCATGTGATAACGAGCCAAGTGTACTAAGTGTCCTGAAGTCCCTTGGCCGAATTGGGAAGATACCGCGTGGGCACGGTCGTCTTGATACCCTGCCGCTGATTTCGAGAATCCTGTTGCGTGTCGAACAGCATACGCTGATACCTCCAGAACCGAAGATAATCAACAGCGGCAACTTGTCAATCGGGATCGCCTGCTTTACTTTAGCGTTATGTCAGCACAGGACCAGGACCAGAAATCACGAACCATGCCGACCTTTGTCGCGTTCGACACCGAGACCACCGGCGTCTGGGCACCGGCTCATCGATTGGTGGAAATCGGCGCCATCAAATTCCGGCTGGACACCCGCGATACTGAGACTTTCCACTCACTCATACGGCCCGATCGTGCCATTCCCGGCGAGGTCATCGAAATCCACGGAATCACCGATGACATGGTGGCGTCCGCTCCCGATGCCGAGACCGTGCTCAAGGACTTCATGGCCTTCTGCGGCCCGCAGTCAGTCCTGATCGCCCACAATGTGACCTTTGATATCTCGTTTATCGCCTGCGAACTGGAACGCTGCGGGCAGTCGTTTAGCGACAACCTGTTCCTTGACACACTCGATATCTACCAGCGCCTCTGCCCGGAACTTGAATCGTACTCCCTGCTCTCCCTTGCCCAGCACTTCAGTCTGGCATCGAAACAGGAACACCGGGCGCTCGGCGATGCTGCCCTGGTCCATCGCCTCTTCATCCTGGCCGCGGAACGGTCACCGGATGTCTTCACACTCGAGAATCTGACCGATCACTTCAGTGTGTATCATGCCCATGATTGGCGCGATGAGCAACGCCCCGTGCCTGACCACTATGCCCCCCTGCTCACGGCCGTGCAGAACGCCGGCCGCGTCAGAATCGCCTACCAGCACCGGACTCTTGGTGATCAGTGGCGGGTTGTCCGCCCGATCGGCGTTTATTCACTGGGATCACGGTTCTATCTGCACGCCTTCTGCGAGAAAGCCCGCGCCGAACGCACTTTCCGTCTGGACAGAGTATCCGCGTTCGAAATCCTCCCTGAACCGTGAACCGACAACTAATCTATTGACAGACAACGTACGATAACGTAGAATAAGAGTCCCAAACGGCCAAATTATGGGGCCATAGCTCAGTTGGGAGAGCGCATGACTGGCAGTCATGAGGTCAGGGGTTCGACCCCCCTTGGCTCCACCAAATACAGAAAGCCCGCTTTAGGCGGGCTTTTTCTATTCGACGAAAACCGAAACGTGCACGAATCAGGATAAACCCGGCGGCATCCCTTCAGGCTTCTTGACCCGATTAGCCCGGAAGAATGCCAACGGCACCCCCACCAGCGCCACCCCGATCGAAATCAGGATCACCTTGCGATATGCCATCACGAATACCTCGTTAGCCGTTCCCTCACCGGCATAGTACGACTGAAAATACGCAAACAATGAGGTCGCCAGAGCAATCCCCAGCGCAAACCCGGTATTCCGTGTCGCCGATATGATCGAGGACGATATTGCCCGTTCACCCGGTCCCACAGACCCCATCAGCGCCGAAGTGTTCGGGGTATTGAATACCCCCACGCCAATTGAAATAACCAGCAGCGACCAGGCCACATAGCTTGCCGGCGACTCCGCCGTGAGACCATGCAACAAGTACAAACCAAAAGCAGTTGTCAGCAACCCACCCGTGGTCAACAGACGGTAACCGATCTTATCGGACAGCTTCCCGGCGATAGGCGCCACCACAAGCATCACCACCGGAAGTATCATCAAAAACAGCCCCACCCGGCTGGGATCGAACCCCTTGACCCGCTCCAGGTAGAACGGCACCAGAATCATGATACCGGCGATAGAGATGAACAATACCAACATCCCTATCACGGCAATGATCACCTGCCGATTGCGAAAGATCTTGACGCCAATCAGCGCCTTCTTCGGGTCCGATTCCAACCTGATGAAAACCACCAGTGCTGTGGCCGCCAGGAGCAACAAGCCCCACACCCGCCAGTCAGTGAT
>CAZXRO010000116.1:0-4501 GCA_964642435.1 uncultured Ignavibacteriales bacterium | reverse complement strand
CGGCCAATTGAGTCAACCCGAAGACTCCCGCCCCAAGCACCACCGAAATCGCCACCGCCCCTCCCACGTGCACCGAGACATCCTTCGAGGGCTTCGGCAGTTTGCGCAGGTACCGGTAGGTCAACCACAGCCCAATCAATCCGATGGGTATATTGAGTAGGAAGATCGTCTGCCAAGGCGCCACCGAGAGAATGAATCCGCCCACTGGCGGCCCGGACATCAATCCGGCTGAAACCATCATCACCATCAACCCTATCCCCTTACCGCGTTCCTCAGGAGGGAATACAGTCGTCACCAGCCCCACCCCGACAGCCTGAAACATGGCGGCACCGATTGCCTGCACAATCCGCGCCCCAATCAGCATGAATATGGTGGTCGAGGCCGCCGACAAAATCGACCCGAGCACAAAGAAGACATAACCAAACCGGTAAGCAAAGAAGTACCCGCGGCGTTGGGTCAAGGTACCGAACAGCATAAGCAGGGACACAACCGTCAACTGGAAGGCCAGAATAACCCACGCCACAATATGAACGCTCGCCGAAAGCTCATCGGCAAGCGTCGGCAGAGCCACGTTGAGAATCGACCCCTCCAGCGTTCCCATGTAAGTACCAATGGCCCCAACAGCAAAAAAGCGGTAGCGATGAGATTGGATATAGCTTTCGGACACCGTTGGCAAACTCGGCTAAGTCGTTGGCAAAAAAAGGGATTGACAAATTACAGCGGGTAGCATAGCCTATACGGACTGGGCAGTCAACCCCTTTTTGCCTGCCTTTTTTGTTGAACATGCACCAAACTGAAACGTCTTGCTTGTAAGAGAGCGTAGTGGGGAATGAAAGAGACCACCCACGATCTCGTTCAAAGATTTGTTGACGGAGACCATCTGGCTTTCGCCGAGCTGGTCAAAAGGTATCGCGAAAAGGTCTATTCCGTGGCCTTCAACATCCTCGGAAACCACCTCGATGCCGATGAAGTAGTTCAGGAAGCCTTTGTAAGGGTTTACAAGAGAAAGGAGACGCTTCAGGGTGTTGGCTATTTTTCCTCCTTCTTGATGAAGGTGGCCACCAATTATGCAATCGACTTACTGAGAAAGAGAAAAGGGCACAGCACTGTCGGTGAGGACACCTCATCCCTCCCCGGCGAGGTCCAGCTCGATCTGGCACGACAAGTCGACACCCCCAGCGAGACCTATCAGCGCAAGCGACTAATGGAGGAGATCTACAAGGCGTTAGACCAACTTCCGCCCCGACAGCGTGCAACCGCCATATTGCACGATATTGAAGGGTTCAGCAAAGCCGAAATCGCCCGGGTCTTCGAATGCCCCGAGGCAACAGTCAGATCAAATCTCCATATCGCGCGCACGAAACTGAGAAAGATACTTAAGCAGCGTTTGAGATCTAAGGAGTAGCTATGAGCGTCCGCCATCCTCATGCTCTCCTTGAGGCCTACCTCGACAATGATCTGAGCGATTCCGAACGACGGGAGGTCGAACACCTCCTGGACACCTCACCGGATTATCGCCAGGAATATCAAGAGCTGGTTCGACTCAAGGAGATGCTACGCAACGTCTCGGTTCCTGATCCGGGTCCGGAGTACTGGTCGGAAACAACCGATGTCATCCTGGCCCGCACTGTCGACCACCCCACACAGGACCTGATACGAGTGACAGTCCAGCCATCGCAGGCCGACCGCCGAAGCGCCTTCGTGCGTTCCCTGGTGTCCGCCGTGCTGTCGCTGGCAGTCCTGCTGTCTGCGATTGCTATCGGCTCGCAGCACCAGAGCCAGAGCGCAGCAACCACCGGTGTGATCAGCCAGAGTCCGATTCTGGTCACCGCGCCGCTGCGCCATATGCTGCACGAGTCAGCATCGGAACTGTATACCCCGAAAGACGAGCTGCGTCTCGCCCGCGGTATGCTGTTGATTGGATTGCCCGGTTTTGCCGGAAAGCTCTCAGGACTGGCCGAATACAACCATGTCCTCTCGCAGTAGCTTTTTCCCTCACCCTGTCCTGTAAGGAGAACGACAGTGAAGAAGCTGTTAACGATTTCTTTGGCCGGACTCTTGCTCACGGTACTACTCGGTTGCGCCCAGGGAGACAGGTCCGTCACTCTCCAGTTCCGTTTTGATCCCGGCCTCACGACACTATACGAACAGACCAACAAACGTCACCTGGTCGTCACCGACGGTGACAGCGTCATCATGGACGAATCCAGCACTTTCAATATGACTATCCAACAGGAAGTGCTCACAGTCAATCCCGATGGTTCCGCAAAGATCATCGAAACCGACAGCTGGGACTATGAACGCCCCAACAAGGATGACTCGACCATCACCGACACCGTCAAGGAAATCCGCAAGCTGGAGATTGTGGTAGAACCCAATGGACGGATTGTCGATCTTCAGTTCCTGACCGAAACCAGCCCCAGCATGGTCAAGTACCTTAAGAACTTCTACGAACAGGGAATGCCCATTTTCCCCAAGGACGACGTCTCTCCGGGATATAGCTGGACGCAAACCACGAAGGTCATTCTTCCCGATGGCCCCATGGAAGCCTCAACAACCTTCAAGCTCACCTCCTTTGCACGCGAGGGCGGTTATGATTGCGCCGTGATCGAGTGCGATGGTGATCTCATTCTCCCGCTCGAGGCCGATTTGTCCGAGGAAACCCCTCGTCGCGGCATTGACCAAATCTCCACCAACGGCGTCATCTACTTCGCCTATAAGGAAGGTGTCGTCGTCCAGCAACGAGAGCGGTGGATTATCGACGGCCAAAGGGAGCGATTCAAAGACGGCGAATGGCAGCCATATCACATGAAGGCCGAAACCGATGTTGACTTTCGCCTGAAGAAACTGACCCGCAAGTAGCGATCTCTATCTCCTTAGATCTTCAAGCTTCACAGCCGGCCGGACCCGCAAGAGCGGATTCGGCCGGTTTGGTTTGTGGTTTACAAACCGGCAATTCCGGCATAGATTGGCCTCCATGAATATCGGACGTGTTATCCTTGTAGTCGCCGACGCCTGCGGTGTTGGCGAGGCTCCCGATGCTGCCAGTTATGGCGACACCGGATCGGCCACTGTGCCCCATGTCGCTGAGGCTGTCAATGGGCTGGATATGTATACCTGCGGAAGACTTGGCCTCGGCAATATCGTGCCAATCGAAGGCGTCCCGCCGGCGGAATCCCCACGTGGCAGTTTCGGCAAACTGGCCCCGAAGGCCGCAGGCAAGGACTCCACCAGCGGCCACTGGGAAATGGCCGGCGTGATTCTGGACAAACCCTTCCCCGTCTTCCCCAAGGGCTTCCCGCGTCAACTGATCGAGGAGTTCGAACAACGAACCGGTGTTGGTGTTATCGGCAACGTCACCGCCTCCGGCACCGAAATCATCCAGAAGCTCGGATTCGCGCACCTGGAGACCCAGGCCCTGATCCTCTATACCTCGGCTGACTCCGTCTTCCAGCTTGCCGCCCACGAGCGCCTTTATCCACCCGACCGTCTCTACGAAATCTGCCAGACAGCTCGTGAGCTACTGCAGGGTGAGTATGGCGTTGGACGTGTCATCGCTCGACCGTTCGAGGGCGAACCGGGCAACTTCAAACGCACCCGCAATCGCCGCGACTTCTCGCTTGAACCACCCCGCGATACCATCCTCGACCTGTTCGCCAAGGCCGGCCTGCGCACCGCCGCAATTGGAAAGATCGGAGATCTCTTTGCCGGCCGAGGCATCACCGAAAAGGTCAAGACTGAAAACAACCGCGATGTCGCCGGCGCCCTTATTCAAGCTGTCGAGGAAACCGACTTCGATCTCATTTTCGCCAATTTCGTCGATTTCGATGAACTCCACGGCCATCGTAACAACCCCATCGGCTTCGCACGAGCCCTCGAGGATTTTGACATGGCGATGGAGGAAGTCGTCGAGGAGATGCGCCCCGATGACATGCTCATCGTCACCGCGGATCACGGCTGCGATCCCACCATCACCACCAGCACCGACCACTCGCGCGAATACGTCCCGCTTCTGGTCTATGGCAAACAGCTCGCTGCCGGCGTCAACCTGGGCACCCGCGAATCATTCGCCGACATCGCCGCCACTATCGCCGAGGCCAAAGGGCTCGAACACAGCTTTCCAGCCAGGTCATTCCTGCGTGAGATCACGCCCTGAGGCAGTATGGTCGATCCGCTGGACCAGCTCAATCGACGTATCGACCACGCCCTGCTCAAAGCCGAGGTTACGCCAGCTGATATCATTGAAGGCACACGTCTGTGCCGCGAACTCAATCTGCTCGCCTTCTGTGTCAACCCCGCCTGGGTAGCCGTAGCAGCCGAGCAACTGCGACACACAGACACCTCCGTCATCTCCGTGGCCGGTTTCCCGCTTGGCGCCAGCCGGACCGATATCAAAGTCGATGAGGCCCTGCGTGCCATCAGCGATGGTGCCGCCGAAATCGATATGGTGGCCAATATTGGCTGGCTGCGATCCGGCGACATTGCCAGAGCCACTGAGGAG
>CAZXRO010000115.1:0-8364 GCA_964642435.1 uncultured Ignavibacteriales bacterium | reverse complement strand
ACGTTGTCAGACAACGTGATCTTCTCAGTAATCCGCTTGGCAACAGGACAACCCACTTCATCCACAATCACGCCCGCGGGTGTGTCAGGGCACTGGTCAACCGAGTCGGGCACACCGTCCATGTCACTGTCGATGGGACACCCGTCGGGGAGCACTGCCAGCCCTTCAGGAGTATCCGGACACTTGTCCAAATAATCGGGCACACCGTCTCCATCCGAGTCGATCGGGCAGCCATCCTTGTCAACCTCTACACCGTGCGGGGTGTCCGGACACTTGTCAAACGTGTCATACACGCCGTCATTATCCGTATCCAGCGCACAACCCTTAGCATCAACCCATACCCCCTTCGGAGTATTCGGACACTCGTCAAGACCGTCATACACTCCGTCGCCATCACTGTCGATCCCGCACCCACGCTCATCGACCACAGCGCCAAGCGGCGTGTTCGGGCAGTCATCCTTGCTGTCTTTGACACCATCCTTGTCCTTGTCACCTTCACTGATAAAATACCAAGTCAGGCCAATCGACGGCTCCAGGTAACCCCGGAACGGACGGTCGCTCATGGTCGACCAGTCACCAGGACCATACCGGTCTTCCGGTACTTCCGTATCGACATTGAACAGCAGGTGTGTGTAGCGGACCTGCGCGTCCAGTGAGAAGTTCTTACTGAGCCAGTAGTTGCCACCCACGCCAAGCTTGACGCCGATATCCCAGATGTCATGCTGCCATTGATCCGTCCTGTTCGGGATCACCCGACGGTTCAAGGTCCAGTGGTCAACCGAAACACCAACAGTCGCGAACGGTGAAAAGCGCGCGGTCGGCGCAAAATAGTAATCACCCGTCAGGTGGAACAGGTTGCCTTCAAGCCTCGAAAGCGCATTGTCACCATTGCGCCACGTCCACGACTGATCCGAGGTAGCTGTCGAATCATCGTACACCGACGTGTGCGACCAGCCCAGGTTCAAGAACCAGCGCTTGCTTACGCCCCAGCGAAGGTACAACGATCCGTCCCAGCCCATCATGTACGGCTCGTACTGCTCATCGAACTGATCGAAATTGCTGCCTTCAAACAACGGCACGAATATGGGGCCACGGCCCCCGATTCCAAACTTGCCCTTGAGGCCGTCAATATATTCCTCAGCCGCTACGGCCGAAGCTACCAACAAGATGAGCGTCAAGAAAACAATAGCTTTGGTCTTCAAACTCTAATCCTCCAGATTATGGTTCACGTTCACAGGTATTCTATGTCAATCGCGCCTCGAATGGACTGATGAGGTTGAACCAACCGCCATAAACCGTCCCCCCGATAGCGCGCGCCGATCGTAAGTTGTGTCTCTTGTTATAACAACAGTTCAATATTGATCCAGTTTCATATCTTAACAAGTGCTTTGTTCACTTCTGCCCGCCCTGTTGAGGCTCGAGAATTCCTTACACAGAATCACTTACCAGTGCGGCCAGTTCCCATCAGATCATTCAGTTCTTGCAGAAAGATGCCCGATCGGTCATATTCACGCCATGTGGCACTGGATAGCACACCTCTACCGGGAACCCAACCTGTTCAAAGCCTGTCGAAAATGCCAGACACCGACACAGGTTACCATCCTCGAACGCTTCCAGGGCTACTGCAAAGACTGTTTCGAACAAACCAACACCGGCGACAGCGTCGGTCAGGACGCAAAAGCCCCCTTGCCGTCGCATGATCGATAGCACAGCAATGCGGGCGCCGATGATAGGATTCACACGCCATCATGTCCACCGACCTTTCATATAGCCTCGATCTTTGGCGTCGCAACCGACGAGCGTTTCTCTTCTGGGGCGGCCTCGTTGCCCTTGCCTATCTCGCCTTGGTCGGATTTCAAGCCTTCGAGGGCAAATGGCTGCGCCTGGGGCTGCTGTTGCTGGCGCCGGCGATGCTGATGGTCATCAGTATGCCGCGCGTAGCCTTCGTCCAATACGTGCTGGCTCTCTTTGTCAATGTCATGATCCTGCCCTCCATGACCATCATTCTTATCGATGTTTCCGCCGTGATACTCATTCTCGCAGCTGTTGTCGATATCCTCTTGCGTGAGGAGCACACGCCACACTTCCCACCCCTGGCCTGGAACTTCCTCATTCTCTTTCTCGCACTTTTCGTATGCGCTGCGTTTGGGCACAACTTCATCGTCTCTGTTCGCTCCACCCTGAGAATCGCGGCCCTGGGCGTCACCATGTTGGCTCTGCTCAGGCTCGGAAGATACTTCAGTCTGGGAAGCCTCGTCCGGCTCTACTTCTGGGTGGCTGTCGGCAACAGCATCATCGCCCTCGTGCCCTTCGTTGCTTCCGGCGGCCAGATGAGGTCGTTCGCCCTTGCCCCAACCCTGCTCGATGACCTCCTGGCACTGGCCCTGCCGATCGGCGTCAGCCTGTTTCTATGGCAGAGAAGACACCACACCTTCCGATACGTCGCCGGCTGCACCTTAGTCCTCGGCGCGCTGGCCGCAACGCAGTCACGCGCCTCAATCCTGATCGCCTTGCTGTTCTCTGCAGTAGTGTTCTTTCTCTCATGGAGATACTCACCTCAACTGGCCGGGGAAAACCCGCATCCCCGCGACATACGCCGCCGTATAATCTGGACAATCGCCCTCGGCAGCACCGCGCTCACGCTCGCCGTTGTCGCCTTCTCCGGGCTGTTCGAGTCCCTGCTCTGGCGCTTTGAACGGCTGTTTTCAACCACGCCCAAAGACACCATCCTCGCCCGATTCTCCCTGTGGAAATACGCCTGGATGTCCTTCCTGTCCAATCCCATCACCGGTATCGGCCCCGGCAACTTCCGCAGCATTCAGCAAATCTTCTATCAGTCAACCCTCGACCCCGTCTACTTCTACGTCCGCGGCTATTCCGCCCACAACCTGACCATCCACTACCTCGCCGAAACCGGCATTCTCGGTACCTCGGCCCTTATAGCCCTCTTCATCCGCCAATTCACTCTGGCGCGGCGGGGCTTCAAGCGTCTAACCACCAGCAAGCAGGCTCCGGTCAAGCTGGCGCTGCTGGCTGTCTCGGGCCTGTTCCTGCTCACGACCTTCGTCGAGGCCGGCTGGATGTGGGCCGCTACCGGACATATCTTCACCTTCTTTGCAGCTGCCATCGTGCGCAGCGCCACCACTCACGATTAGTGAGTTCGACAGGAACCACTTCGCCTTCGGATTGTTAAGTTGTTTGTATACAATGCGATCAAAATGAAGTGCCGTTGAAACACTTCTCCGATTGCGCGTGTATCAAATAGGGAAAAGCTACTAAACCTCACAGACTACGGGGAGAGGATAATGTCAGTAGAATTCCGACGTAAATGGATGTTCGTGCTATTGGGAATAGTCCTCGGGGCCGGACTATTAGCCACAATAATGCCCCTGAACACGCAAAGCGCTCAGGAGGCAGTACCCCTGCAGTACCAGCGCGTTCAGGCCGATGATCGCCCCATCAACTCACTCCGCGATCTCAATAACGCCTTCGCAGATATTGCACAAACAGTCTCACCGGCCGTGGTAACCGTCTTCTCTGAACGCGTCCTTACCCTTCGCCGTCAAATGAACCCGTTCTCTGATCTGTTCGGAGACTTCTTCTTCGGACCTCGTGGCCGCACTCCTCAACAGCCCCAGCAACGTGAATATCGTCAGCAGGGGCACGGCTCCGGTGTTATCGTCTCTGCCGATGGATATATTCTCACCAACAACCATGTGGTCGCCCAGGCCGACTCCATATACGTCAGGCTTGCCGATAATCGGGAATTCGCCGCCGAGGTGGTGGGCGCCGATCCCAACACGGATATCGCCGTGATTAAGGTCGATGCCAGAAATCTGCCGGTCGTCGGCCGTGGCGATAGCGACAAGCTTCGCGTCGGAGAGTTCGTACTCGCTATCGGCTCCCCCCTCTCCGCCAACCTTGCTCACACCGTAACCAGTGGCATCGTCAGCGCCAAAGGCCGTGCCCAGATGGGGCTGGCCGACTATGAGGACTGCATTCAAACCGATGCTGCCATTAACCGCGGAAACTCCGGCGGAGCTCTTGTCAATCTCGATGGCGAACTGGTGGGTATCAACGCCGCGATTGTCTCCCAAAGCGGCGGTTTCCAGGGCATCGGCTTTGCCGTCCCAAGCAATATGGCTTTCTCCGTCATGGAATCCTTGATCGAACACGGCCGCGTCGTACGAGGCTGGCTCGGTGTCTACATCCAAGAGATTACACCCGAAATCGCCCGCGCCATGGACCTCAAATCCAGCAATGGTGCCCTCATCAGCGAAGTCGCACCGGGCGGACCCGCCGAAGAAGCTGGATTACAGGATGGTGATATCGTCATCGAGATGAATGGCACCGAGGTCAGAAGCTCCGTCCAATTCCGCAATGATATCGCCACAACCCCCCCCGGAGAGAAAATCGACCTCACCGTGCTTCGCGATGACGATCAGAAAGACATCACTGTAACCTTGGGTGAACTGCCAAGCGATGTCGCTACCAGGCCGGTTCAGCAGGGCCTCGAAGATCGCCTCGGCTTCCGACTGGAACCGCTGACCCGCGAACTCGCCGGAAGATACAACATCGATCCGGAACTGAGTGGGCTCGTTGTAACCGAAATCGATGAAACCAGCGCGGCCTACAACGCCGGACTGCGCGCCGGCGATGTCATCCGGTCACTGAACCGCCGCCGAGTCTCAAGTCTGGCCGACTTCAACGATATGCTCGAGCAAATGGAGCAAGGCGACAGCGTCCTCCTCAGAGTTGTCCGAGAAGGAGTCGGGTATTACATCGCCTTCACAGTGTAAGTCTTCTGCCCGAGCGACCCGCAAGGAATGAGGTCGAGCCGAATCCAAGAGCCGAAAGAGGTGGTGACCATTCCGATCACCACCTCTCTTCAATTTCTGTGCGGATCGCTGGATACACGAACGGCTACTCCCCGAACCCGGCTCCCCAGCCGATCAGGAACGTGAACTTATGTGAGTCCCTGAAGTCGGAAAGCTGCCACGTGAAATACACCTCCATGAACAGCGGCGGAATGTTACCCAGTCCAAACCCGATCTCGTGGAATCCCTTCTCCGCCACTCCGTATGGGTATCCAAGATCCGGTCTCGGTCCTCGCTCGAATCGAGTCCAAAACGACCCCCCATAAATAAACAGGCTGAACGGGATATCCTTGATCAACGGCAACTGGCTCCTGCGCCACAGACTTCGTCCAAGGTCCTGCCGGATATACCACGCCCCCAGCCGATTGCCCTTGTAGTTTACACTGCCCGTTGTCTTGAACGGCTCCACCGGACTGAACCAGCCATCCGAATGCCCGACCGTGAACATGCGCTGGCGCGGAAGCGACAGCTCGCTGTAACCTCCATACAGGTAAAGCGTGGTCAATCCCTGACTCAGCAGCCTGCGCTCGTAAAACAAGCGCGCATGGTAGCGAACAAAGTCAAAATCTCCCCCCATCACATCGGGATCGGAATACTCTACTCCCAGCTCGATTCGGGTGCGGGGCGTCTTTGGAAGTTGCCTCAGCCGCCCCTGGTCAATCATCAGCGGACGCGTGTCGTACGAAAGCCCTAACTTCAGCGATCGGAACCGGCCTTCATCAACGGCCGGGTTTGGACGCGGTTGCCCATTGTAGTCGCTGTTAGCAAACACACTGTAATCGGTCGCAATACCAAGCGATGAATGTTCCTGGTGATGGTACGTCAACCGCACATCCGTATGCGGCAGAACCTTTGATTGCACATGCGCGCTGATTCCCTCGGCATGATAGTAATCCAGCGGACTCGTCTTGAAAAGCAAAGCATCGAGCGTGTAGTTGAACGTCGAATCGGTCAGCAGGGTCGGCGTCTGTCTGACCTGGTCCTGCCAGTGAATCCCGACCTTGATCCGCCGGCGCATATCAAGAGTGTGCACGAAACCGTAATGGTGCTCCCAGAACTCGCTATCGATTGCATATCCTGACATCAGCCGGACATTCCACCGCGGGTGAAACTGGTCCGTCTGCATGCCAAGCCCCACATAGTGCCCCTCCACGCGCGTGAAATGATAGATGTCCGGCGCCATCAAGGGCGTCAATGCCAGCATACCAACGGTCTTGACCGCCGTCCACCATAACGGCGACGGTAGATTCTGCAACGAGTCAATTCGACGATACGCTGATTGGACATCGGAAGTCAGCGGCACCAACTGTGCCTGTTGCCACCGCGCCGAATCTACATCATCCGCACCCCGGGCCACCACCAGACGGACTTCATCGAACTTAACCGGATCCACCTGCTCCTCAAACCTGTAGCTGTGCAGTGCCGCCAGATAATCCATCTGGAATGTGATTTCCAACGGAAAGTCGAAAGCTATCTCTGCCGTTATCTGAATCCTGTCCGGCATCCAGTACTCAGTGTCAAACTTCTGGAAACGCTGCCGGTACCGCAGATTCTCCACCGGCTTCGTTTCAACGCCTTCCGAAACCCCCACATCAACACCCACCACGGCATAGCTTGAGTCCGCAATATCAATCGTCCCCACAAACAATGGCGCATACTGATCCTTCGGCTCAATCTCCAGCCGGTACACTCTCTGGCTGTCGACATACACCGTATCCATGAGGTAGTAGTTGTAATGGTCGAGCGCGTCCTCAGCCGTAGGGGAGACCACAAGATACTGGCCAAGATCCAACCGATTCGCATTGAAGTTCAGGATTTGACCGACCCCCACCAAATTCTGTTCCGGCAACAGATTGGCGCTCTGCCTCCGCGAGGTGATTACCTCCTTGTACCTGTCCGGTTGCTCCCAGAATGCCTCGAGTTGTGTCTCGGTAATCAGGAAGATTGCACTGTCACCTTCCTTCTCCGCATCACCGATGACAAGCCTCGTATAGGCACCAAACTGATACCGCTCAAGACTGCCCAGGATATCCTGCTTGCGAGCAATCGCCTCAAGAATAATCCGCTGCCCTGCGTCATAGGCCCGGTCATACACCTTGGTACCCGGAAGTGTGATCACTGAGGCGTGCATGGATATGTCGCGGACAATATCTTCCTCCGTGATCTCCACGTCGACCACTTCCGAATAATACGATACATGACTGAACCGAAGCCGATAGGTCCCCCGCTCCAGCCTCAGTCGATATTCACCCTCTTCATTGGACAAGATGGCCTGATTCCCACCCTCGACTCTGACAGTCGCCAGGCCGATCGGCTCGCCCGAATCGTGGTCCATGATGACGCCTTTGATAACAGCCGCCGATAACACACACGGGCTCGCCAGAATAATCAGCACCAGCAGTATGATCCGCATGACTTGAGTTCCTTCTCCCTGCACAATTCTCTTACATATTATTGTCTTAGACGATAGCTCTTGTGAGCGGTTTCACAATAACCAGCCCGCCCGCCACACGATGCAACTTCAGGCCGCCGAAAACAAGGTCTTATGCAGGAACCCGCTCCCTCAATTAGCGTTTCCCCTTGTAAGATGAAGACATCATATGTACCACAGCCCAAGGCCGACGCCGCCATTGCTCGGCCCGCAGAGGCCGGAGGCTCCTTAGTCGGCACCATGTCGGCCTATTTACTGCTCACCAAACCGTCGATTATGCTGCTCGTCCTGTTTACCGGAGCGGCCGCCATGGTCGTTGAGGGCAGCTTCCTTGTCAAACCGGTCGATTTCGCTCTCGTACTGCTCGGTCTGTTTCTGGCCGGAGGCTCAGCCAATGCCCTCAATCAGTACTTCGAACGCAGTATCGACAGCAACATGACACGCACGCGCAAGCGTCGACCTCTGCCTATGGGAACCATCTCACCAACACGGGCACTCGTCTTTGCCATCACCATCGGTATCCTTGGCGTTGCTGTGTTCGCCGCCAGATTCAACTGGCTGACCGCAGCTCTGGCTTTGTTCACCATCGTCTTTTACAGCTTCTTCTATACGCTCTGGCTGAAACCCCGCACCACGCAGAACATCGTCATCGGCGGCGTGGCCGGGTCAATGGCCCCAATCGGTGCCTGGGCAGCCTCCACCGGTGAAATCGCCGTCGCGCCTGTTATCATGTTTCTCATTGTCTTCCTGTGGACCCCGCCCCATTTCTGGTCACTGGCCCTGTTCTGCAGCGATGACTACCGCCGCGTTAACCTGCCAATGTTGCCCATTGTCAAGGGCGAACAAGCGACATTGAACCAGATCTTCTGGTACACAATCGTTCTCGTCGCCAGCAGCCTCAGCCTGGCCCTCGTCGGCAGTGGCTGGCTGTACCTGTCGATTGCACTGTGGACAGGCCTCGTCTACATACGCAAAGCCTGGCGAGCCAGACGGGACGGTCAAGTCACCGCCGCGCGCGACCTGTTCAAATTCTCGCTGATCTACCTGTTTGCTGTC
>CAZXRO010000114.1:0-8402 GCA_964642435.1 uncultured Ignavibacteriales bacterium | reverse complement strand
AATCCCCCTCAGAGGCAAGTCAGCTGACAACAAAAACGGGCGGCTAATGGCTGCCCTATCGGACAGTACAATGCTCAATAGTACTATTCACGCGACCCGATCGCTCAGCCACGCCCTGATCATTTCATCCGAGATGTCACCACCCTGACAGCTATGCCCTCAGGCCGTCGGCACGGGTCTCTGGGATCGGCATTTTTCTGTCTTCTGAGGGCACCAGGGACTGGATGGTGGTAGCAGGTCAACCCAACGTCGCTTGTGACAAGTATCACAAGCGACGCTTTTCGGAAGATCTGCCTCAGGTCCGCAGTTAGGCCGAGAACATGGACCTGAACACTACAAATGACGAGCCATTTGCCTATGCATGATTGTGAAATATGTCACATAGTGTGGTGTGAAGGGCCATAGCTGCGACATTGACGAAGCCACCGTAGCCAAGGGATCTGAGATGAAAATGGTCGCCCTGACAGATTGTATTCTGGCCTTGCTTAGGTGTGTCCGGTTCGGCTAAGTCCTCATTGAACACTGATTCGAGCCCGCTCCCCCTGGCACAGCCCGAGGGCCGAGAGGCTGGACCTGTCTGCTGCCACGCCTATGTGCTGCTTGAGATCGGAAGACTTATCAACTCACCGGCAGTATTGAACTGGATGAACCATGAGCTTGACCCAAGGAGATCCCCGGAGTATGGCGACTGCCCCATACTCAAGCCGATCCACATTTGATTGGAGCGTTATCCGATATGATGGTCGCTCAGGGGCGACGAGAATATGTGCATCACCATGCATATATATTGGATGAGATCAAAGCTACAACTCGCGCGTCAGGTTGGTTGACAGCAGGTAAATTCGGGAGTCATCCTGACTTATGTCGTGCCATTCCCACTCGGCAGAAAAGAAGAGATCCCAGGTCAGGTCAAATGGTAAGTGGAGACTGCCAACTATGCTCAGGCGTTCGAAAACAAAATCGGACCAGAAGCCACCTGCATCATAGTGGTTACGATGGCCCAGTGTTGATTCGGCTGTCAGGAACAGCCGGTCGAGCTTGAACAACTCGGCTGAGAGCTTCCCGCCAATCTCGAAGTAGTCCTCGAGATCCCCGAATACACCGGCCTCCTGAGTCAGATATTCTACTTGTGGACCGAAAAGGAGTGACGAGTTTTCCCCCTCAACCCCAAGCATGGCCAACAGTCGCAGCCTTCGGTATCCCGAACCTAAGGACTCCTCGGCTACATAGTGGAGCAACTCAAAATCAGCCTCTTTCCTGACGATCCAAAGATCGCCCAGCTTCAGTCCTGAGCGAGCGGTGATCTCTGCAAATGTATAGTCGTCCTCGTCAAGGAAAGTATCATAGTCTTTGCGCTCCAGACGGGCCATAACGTCGACATCGGCTCGACCCACGAGCCACCACAGACTGCCTTCGAGACCGAAGGAACGATAACTCAGATCACCACTGGACGGTACCTTGCGGGAGCTGAAGAACAGGTCGATCTGGGCAAAGGAGAAACCCGCGAAGATCGACTCAAGGCCGGTTTTTGCAACTATCCGGCTATGGTCATAGGAGGTGTTCGATGTAGTCGCGAAATCTGTGTACTCTCCTCCGACCTGAGTCTTCCACCGGAGTTTTTCGGTCACCGGGAGGGAATACCTCACCTGACCAAAGCTCCGCCAGTAGTCATCGCCGAACTCAGCCGAATCTCCGACTTGGCTCTTGAGTTCGTATTCACCAGAAAGATATAGTTGATGACCCGAGAAGTTCAGCCGTGAGAACTGATTCAGTCTCAGGCGCAGAAAGTCCGCAGTTTGCTCATAGCGGCCGGCGACATCAAGTCGATCGTCATCGAGCGGGCGGTACCGAGCCGAGAGCATCCCCTTGACGTCATTGAAGTAGTCGGTCTGCAATGACCAGTTAGCCAGAACGCTGTCAGAGCCCTCTGTAACAACCGAATCAAGGAAGTATTGCTGAGATAAGAAATCGTAGCCAAGACCGGCCTGGAAAGTTGCTTCAGCGCGCAGGTTACCGGCGGACAGAGCCAGAAAGCTCGTCAGCAGGACCAGGGTAATAGCCGCGATTAGTACCCTGTATGGGGGCAATGATGTTTACCTCTTTAGCTGTCGCTTCAATCTCACAGCTTGTCCCAACTGAAGCGTTCCTCGGCCTGCGCCAGAAGTAATTGAGCAGCCCGCAGAGAGGCTGTCGCCTGTTCCGTGTTGCCGGCCCGTATCTGTTGCTGGGCCTGCTGTAGTTGCAGGTAGGCCTGGTCCAGGAGTTTGCGGGTGGCATGATCACCGGAGGGAACCTGTTCAGTCAGCCGGCGTGCCCTTGCCTCAATCTGGTCGTGACGAGACTGGAGAACGTCCGGGTTCCGGCATTCGCGAAGTGCCGCCTGGGCCTTCTCCTGAGCGTTTCTCAGAGATCGCAAGGCCAGATCAAACTGACGATTCGCCGCGAGTTCCTCGGCTTGTCCAATGAAGGTCCGAGCCTGCTCCATGAACTGCTCTGCCTGTTCTGACTCACAGTCGCCAATTCCTTCCCGAACGCGACGGTAGGTTTCCTGCACTGTCACCTGGCGCCGCTGGAAATTGGTCGACTGAGTCGACTGTCTCTCCAACAGGCTGACAACCCTGCGCAGGGCTGTCTCTACCT
Organism: uncultured Ignavibacteriales bacterium; assembly: GCA_964642435.1. GTDB lineage: Bacteria > Zixibacteria > MSB-5A5 > GN15 > FEB-12 > WJKG01. The sequence continues at coordinate 5,762 of CAZXRO010000114.1, read as the reverse complement.
GATTGCCGAGTTTCAGGGCGGGTCGATACTGCTCCGACCGATACAACTCCCACGCCTTGTCCAGATTACTTCGGGCCATGTCCAGCATCGACCTGACATTGGCCATCTCGCCCAGTTCGTTGGCCTGCTCGGTAGCTCGTTGCAGAAGCTGCTCGACTCTCTCCAATTCTCTCAGAACGGTGCCCTCGTTTTGCTCGGCTACCCGTCCGTTGGCAAGCGCTAACTTGGCCTTCTCACGGGCCTGACGGGTGAGTAACAGGGCTTGTGTCAGGGAGCCAAGCTGACCGCTATTGTATCGTTCCCAAGCCAGTTCTTGAAGGTCGACCGCTCGTTCCAGAGCCATAGCAGCGGCCGGAGAACTGGCATTCTGAATAGCCTCCCGGGCCCGTTCGATGGCCTGGTCGGTAAACTCCAGCTCAGTCCAGACACGGGATTGATTGGTGTTGCCGGTGTTGTGCCCCTGGGCCCAGCTGCTGGCGGTCGTGGCCAGGATGACCAGAGTCACCAGACTTGCTATGTATATTGTTCGCTTCATGGCATCGTAATCTAAGGTTTCTCCTGCCTAAACGGGAAACAAACTCTATGCCAACTCCAGAGAGATACCTAACTAACCTTCTACAAACAACTTAGTGAGCGACCTCAATCAACCGAGTGTCCTGTGTGTACCCTCGGGTACAACAGATGAACCAGCAGGCGCAACTCAAGGCTCGATATCATGCGCCTTCATTCTGCTATAGAGACGACGGCGAGTGATCTGAAGCAACCTTGCTGCCTCGGTCTTGTTGCCCTTGGCTTGTTGGAGGGCATCGAGAATCATCTGTCTTTCGGCCGATTCCAACCCCTGTCCTCCTTCTCCCTGGTCGGTTGACGGGACTGGCAAGGGGCTACCGGCTGCCTCCAGTGAGAACTCCTCTATGGTCAACGGTTCATCGCCTGCCAGAATCACGGCCCGCTCCAGTACATTGCGCAACTCCCTGACATTGCCAGGCCAGTCGTAGCTCATCAGCAACTGCTTCACCTCATCGGATAAGGGACCATGCCGATACCTCAGTTGAGCCAGGAAGTGCTCCGCCAGATTCGGGATATCCTCAATCCGCTCGGCCAGCGAGGGCATCTCAATTGGAAAGACATTGAGCCGGAAGAACAGATCCTCTCGGAATCTTCCCGCGGATATCTCCTGACGAAGGTCCCGGTTTGTCGCCGACACCACGCGCACATCGATGTCAATCAAGTCAACACCGCCCACGCGGTCCAGCTTTCCCTCCTCCAGAACCCGGAGCAGCTTTGATTGCATGCTGGGCGCCATCTCAGCTATCTCATCAAGGAAAATGGTCCCGGTGTCAGCCAGCTCGAATCGCCCCCGCTTGCGGGCGGTGGCACCAGTGAAAGCGCCCTTCTCATGGCCAAAAAGCTCAGATTCCAGCAGAGTCTCCGTCAGAGCGGCGCAATTGATGGCGATGAACGGCCTGTCGCGCCTGCTTGACAACTCGTGTACCATGCGCGCGACCAACTCCTTGCCGGTACCAGATTTCCCGGTGATGAGCACGGTGGCATCGGTCGCTGCCACCTTGCGGACCAGTTCCTTAACTCGTTGCGCTGATTGCGATTCACCGATGAAGGTATCGGATGTTCGAGCCCTTAGCTCTTGCTGGAAATGCTCCGAAAGCGAGCTCAACTTCTGCTTCTGGGCCAAGCGTGCCACCAGATGCTCCAGCTCATCGAATGAAAAGGGCTTGAGCAGATAGTCGGCTGCACCGGCCTTGAGCGCCTTGACCGCCGATTCAGCGGTGCCATAGGCGGTCATCATAATCACCTCGGTGCCACCTCGACCCAACGCTGCCCTCATGACCTCCATCCCGGAGACCTTCGGCATCGACAGATCTGTAATCACGATATCGTAGGCATGCTCGTCAATGAGTCTCAGGGCCTCGCTTGGATCGGTAGTTGTGGTCACCTTGTGGCCGGCATCCTCAAGTGTGCCACAGATCAAAGAGGTCATCTTTGGTTCGTCGTCAACTACCAGAATCTGTGCCATGTTGCTTCCTGTCGGCGCGCTTCAGTCGAATCTTCACCTGAGTTCCACGTCCCGGTTCTGAGACAAGATCCATTTGTCCGCCCATTTCTTCAACAAGTTTTCTGCTGACATAAAGGCCAAGTCCGGAACCGGTGGTTTTAGTCGTAAGAAACGGTGTGAAGGCGGTCCTCATTTGGGTACGGTCAAGACCGATTCCTTCATCGACTACGGTCAACGATACATGTGAATCGTTTGGTTCAATTGTTACACCAACCGCTATTGGTTTGTCGCCGGCTATGCAGGCATCGACTGCGTTGATGAGCAAATTGAGCAGTACCTGTCGAAGTGACCGTGGATAGCCAGTCATGGTCATTGCCTCCGGCTGCTGTGGACCGAGCCAGCGAATCTTCCGGTCTGGATAACGCTGGTAAAGGTGCTCCCTGGTACTGACAACCAGAGATGCCAGGTCAAGGCTTTGTCTTTCTTCCGACTCCACCAGCGACTGGCCACTCCGTGCAAAACTGAGATATCCACCGACAATATCATTTAGCCGGTCGACCTCCTCCAAGATGTACTCAGCCTCCTCACTGGGATGCTTGCGGCGAATCCGTTCGGCTGAACCGCGAATGATCATCAGTGGGTTTCTCAGTTCATGGGAGACGACAGCAACCATCCGTCCCAGGAACGACTGCGTTTCAGATGCAAACAGTCGCCGCTCGACCAGGTTGACGCGACGTTGGTACAGCACGAACAGCAGCCCAAACACCAACCCGATCAGAATGGACAGACCAGTGGAATAGTAGAGATTGTTGCGCAGATCAACCAGAACGTCATAGTAGTCAACGCTGGCCTCAACACCGAGGACGGCGACGGTGAGACCGTCGGCATCAATCAACGGTGCAAAGGCGGTGCGCAGGACAATATCGCCCGTTCGATGAGGTTCAGTAACAAGCGGACCCTGATACAGGCTGAAAAGGAGTGAATCCAGAAGATGGGCGTGCAAATCGGCCAGCAGATAGCTGCTGTCAGGCTGTGGCGCAGTGGTAACCAGGTACCGATAGCGCTCATCGAGAATGAAGACCTCGGCCAGGGAGTCGGCCTGGCGAACCTGTTCCAGTCGGCCCAGAACCTCGGAGTACTCCTGGAGACCTCCGGCACTGAGGTTTTCGACAGCCTGTGTGCTCACCGAGGAGGCTGTCAATGACGCGACTGCAGCCAGACGTCGGGCTAACTGTTGGTCCAGTAACTCGGCACTTCGCTGGTAGAAAAGCCACCAAGCCAGGTTGACCAGCACAATGATAGCGATCGTGAACAGGCCGACTAGCAGCAGCTTCTTTGAACCGGTGAACATAGCGATAGTATGGTGTTCTTTGTGTCTGTGGTCAACATTGTTGGTGGTCGTTGCGGGGTTGGGTCTTGACTACCTGATTGGGCAGTGAGCTGGGAGGGCAAGCTGGAGGAGTTCTTGGTATCACGGGGTTTTCTGCGTGTGAGGGTCTCGGGTGCCTTCCCTATTGAACAGTTCTTGACTTGAGGGAATTTTCAGGTATAATGGTTTGCCTGAGAAACAGATAAGTGACCCCATCGTCTAGTGGCCTAGGACGACGCCCTTTCACGGCGTAAACACGGGTTCGAGTCCCGTAGGGGTCACCATTTTTGATTCTGGCCCGCCGTTTATCAGTTGTTGTTCAATCGCTATCACCGACGCAAATCACCGCGGTTAACCCGTAGCATGAATCTCCATTGCCCGACACCACTTGCTCCACCTAAGAACTTCAGGCAGAGAGCTGATTGACACCTCCGACCTCAATATCACACAGCACCGGACCTCAATTCCGGTCGTCGCTGACAGATTCAGTCGCCACACGTCTGTTGTAGCACCGAGGCTGCCCGCTACCTCAATTCCTAGCAAGTCATCGAGGTCCTCTTCTCGGTTCAATCTACGACAGCTTGTGGGACTACTTCACACACGAAGATTCGGAAGTCCTTCAGAGCAAGCTGACTGGAGAGAGCTGGCGCATGCCCAGAGAACCAATTGTCATACCGTTTGGGAAGACATATATTGGGGCCATCAGCGCTGCGATAGTCTCTCGAGCGATAAGAATTTGATCACGTCGTGAGGGCGCCGACATTTGTACGACATCGCGCGGCAGGCGAACGAGACAGGGTACGTTGCACCATAGCCATGATAGGGGTTGCTGTGCCGCTGGGCACCAATATCCACATTAGACGGGGCTATTAGCTGTTTTACTGACGCCATCTGTCAGTGGGCCAACCTATGCTGTCCTTTGCTGAGGGTTTTCACGTCTGGCTCCCGCTGCGGCGGGCAGTCGGAAATGACAGAGGAGGACGTATGGACTATCTATCGCACACTCCTGCAAGGTCTGGCCGGATTGGACTACTTCGGGAACACCTCGAATCGGTGGCAAGAAGAGCCGGCGAATTCGCAGCCTTATTTGATGCCGCCCAAGAGGCGCGCATTGCTGGCCTCTTGCATGATCTGGGCAAGTACTCGGATTTGTTCCAGGCACGGCTTCGCGGCGAGGTCTCAGGGCTTGACCACTGGTCCATCGGGGCCTGGGTTGCACTCACTCATTACAAGTCCTCGGCCATAGCAGCGGCGCTGGCCATCGAAGGGCATCACACTGGCCTATGCAGCGCGCAAAGGGAGTCACTCGCTACTTTGGAGCCAGAGAAACTGAAGACTGGTCACCCTCTTGGCCTCAAGACTCCGGGTGAACCTATCCAGGAGCTCATGTCGCGTCTGGAGGCTGAGCTAGGTGAACTACCCATTGGCAGCCCAATCTCGACCGTAGACTTTGCAGATTTCGCAACTGTCCCTGCGCAGGCGATGTTCAGCTCGCGCATGCTGTTCTCTGCGCTGGTCGATGCGGACTTCATCGAAACGGAAGCGCACTTCCAAAGCCAATCACCCTCGAGCAAGACCTATCGTGATGAGGGCCCCTCGCTCGATCCGGGACAAGCGCTCTACCAGCTACAGCGATACCTCGGCGCCCTAAGAGAACAATCGACGAACGCATCTAAGGAAGTCGATCAGGTGCGTCGGACACTGATGGACTACTGCCTACATGGAGCTGAATGGGACGTTGGGGTGTATACGCTTACCGCGCCCACTGGTGCTGGAAAAACACTCTCATCTTTAGCGTTTGCACTCAAGCATGCGGTCACCCACAATCTGAGGCGGGTTGTTGTCGTGCTGCCCTTCTTGTCGCTGATCGAGCAAACCGTTGGGGTGTTTCGCGAGGTGTTTGCCGACATGCCTGAGTCTTTCGTTCTTGAGGATCACAGCCTCGCGGCTGAGGACAGCGGAGATACCGAGTCTGACGTTGATAGACACCGACAACAAACTCGAATGCTTGCCGAGAACTGGGATGCACCGATTGTTGTCACGACTGGCGTGCGGTTTCTCGAATCTCTCTTCGCCAACCGTCCTGGAGCATGCCGTAAGCTGCACAACCTTTCCAACGCTGTCATAATAATGGACGAGGTTCAAACCCTGCCCCTGAATGTGACCATACCGACGCTTGCCACACTGTCTCACCTGTCGCAGCGCTTCCGATCAACTATCGTCTTCTCAACAGCAACCCAGCCGGCTTTTGATCACCTCAACGCGGAAACACGAAAGTATGCTTCATCAGGTTGGTCTCCGCAGGAGATTGCAGCAGATGCAAAGAGGATGTTCAAGGTCATGAAGCGGACCCTTATCTCTGTTATTCTGGAGCCTCTT
>CAZXRO010000113.1:0-8405 GCA_964642435.1 uncultured Ignavibacteriales bacterium | reverse complement strand
CTTTGTGCCTGATCCGGCCGCGCTTTTTGTTGTTACGGTATTGGCCAGTTAGCACCGACGAGGGGGGCTGGGGGGTGTACGCGAACAAACGGTGGGTGGGATTCGTTGATCAGGTATCACGTCAGGAGTACCACGATTGAGTAAGGAGGCTCAGATGTCTGGCAGACAGGCAACAGCCGGGGTAGACATATTCACATACACGACGCCTGCTGATTCGCGGCTATTCGAGACGCGGCCGGATATGCAGTGTGTGGCCGATGTGGTGCGTCGGGAGCGCGCCGACTATGACAGGGCTAAGGTGGTCATCCTGGGGGTGCCGTGTGATGAGGGCGTGGTGCGGAATTTCGGTCGTCCGGGGGCGAGGCTGGCGCCCCAGGAGGTACGCAAGCAACTGCTGGCGATGCCGGCGCCGGACGGGCTGGTTGTCGGGGAGGTGTTCGACCTGGGGGATACTATTGTCGGTGAAACGCTGGAGGCGACACACGAGTCGCAGCGGGCGCTGGTGCGACAGGTGCTGCGTGATGGGAAGGGGCTGGTGATAGTCGGTGGGGGTAACGACATTTCGTATCCTGATTGTGCGGCGCTTTCCGATGTGAGCAGTGAGGTAATGGCGCTTAATATTGATACGCATTTCGATGTGCGGGCGTGCGAGCCACGCAACAGCGGTACGCCGTACCGGCAGTTGCTGGAAGGGGGGCATGTGAAGCCGAGCCGGTTCTACGAGGTGGCGAATAAGGCGCTCAACAACCCGATTCGTCACCGTCGGTATCTGGAGGACCTGGGGGTGAACATCCTTCCGCTGCGAGCGCTTCGGGACCAGCGACTGATCCCGCCACTGGAGAGTGCGCTGGCCTCGAGCACCGCCGAGGCGGTCTTCTGGGGGTTCGATATTGACTCCGTGCGGGCCTCGGATGCGCCAGGGGTGAGCGCGCCGTGCCCTATTGGCCTGACGGCGGACGAGATCTGCGAGATTGCGCGGCTGGCCGGCGGGGATGTTCGGAGCAGGATCCTGGAGTTGACCGAGATCAATCCTGTCTACGATGTTGACAAGCGTACCTCGCGACTGGCGGCGTATATCATCCTGTACTACCTCACAGCGCAGTTGCGGTTGCCGCGGGTGGAAGGGTAGGGGGGAGTGTTGCGATGTGGTGCCGACGGAACCCTTGGCACTACCGGGCGCTTCCTACGAGATCTGGTGGGCGGGGCGGAGGAGGTCGTTGACGGTCTTGACGGGGTTGAATGTTTCGGCCGGGACCTCGACGAATACGGTGTTCCATCGGGCCATTGAGCCATTCCATAATCCCGGGCGTTCGAGGGCTTTGAGGGTGCGTCCGTTTTTTGATTTTTTGGCAATAAGGGCTGTATCGGGATCTACGAAGTCGGTCAGCTTGTAGTTCTTGCCGTGGCGGTCGCGCAGGCCACAGACAATGTCGACGGGGTTGAAGTGGGTGGCGCTTTCGGAAATCCGTTGCTGCTGAGTATCATCATGGTCCACCTGGGTGCTTTCGACAATCTGCAGAGAGGTGGAACCATCGGCGTGACGCACCCAGAAGGGACCGCCGCCCGGTTCGCCCTCGTTCTTCACCATGCCGCAGACCCGCAGGGGACGGTTGAAGCGATCGGTCAGCCACGTGGTGCGTTCATTCTGGCTCAGGTTGGGCCAGTTGTCCGGGAGGGTTGAACCGAGGTCGTTGGCGAGAGCGGCGAACTGCTCTGTCTCCTGTGTCGTCAGGTCAGACTCATCCAGGCGCTCGAGTGCGTGAAAAATCTTCTGCTGTGTTTCGAGCAGCACACCGCACAGGCGCTTCTTGCACGGTACGATGGTGTCCAGGCGTGACACAGGCAGGACGTTGTCGATGTTCTTGATGAAGACGATATCTGCTTCGAGGTCCTGGAGGTTTTCCAGCAAGGCGCCGTGGCCTCCCGGGCGGAAGAGGACCGCGCCGTTGTCGTCGACAAATGGTGTATTGTCCAAGTTGACCGCAATCGTGTCGTTGTGTGGCTGCTGCTCAGAGAGGCTGATTGAGAGCCTGATGCCATGTTTTTCGATAGCGGCAGCTTCCTGGCCGAGGTGGTTGTCGATCGTCTCTCGGAACCGGCTGGATACGGTGAAGTGGACGCGGGCGGTACCGTTGCTGTCGGTTGCGTAGGCGGCGGTCTCGGCGAGTTGTTCCTGGAAGGCGGTGCGCGTGTTGCCGCGACTATCGGCATGGAAGAGGATCAGGCCTTTGGGAGCGCCGGCATAGTGCAGTCCCTCGGGACCGAGCACGAATTCGAGCACGCGCTGCCAGTTACCATCACGGTATGCTTGCTCGATATCGACGCCATGTTGCTTTGCCGTCTGGCACAGGGCATGGTAGAAGGCGAAGCGCGTGAGGCCATCGAAGAACCTCGTGGTGAAGGCAGCATCGGTGTTGCCCTCGGCGGCGGCGTGTTCTATCTGGGTGCGCGTGGATAGCTGTTGATCAGCTGCGACGGCCTGGAGTTGTTTGAACATGCGGCTGGCGGCGCCGGAAGCCGGAACGAAGCGCATCAAGCGGCCCTCATCGGCTGCCTGGCGATGGTAGCTCTCGTAGTGGGTAGCTTCGTCCTCGGCCAGCCTGAGGATGCCATCGCCGATGGTTGCAGGTCGGTCCAGACGGATGTATGGAACACCGTTTTCAAACGTAGTGAGTTGCCGCTGTACCTCGTCGACGGGGATACCGTGTTTCTCGGCTGCTTTGGTAATGTCTATCTGTCTTGACGGGGTCGTCATGGGTGAACGTGTTTACTTTCGCGTCATCTCAATATCCATCAACAATTCACAATATTTGGCGGAGCGGTCAGGCTGCCGCCGTGTGTTGTTCATTACACTGCCCGGTAAGTATTGTTCCGGTTTCCTTGCCTTAGTGTCCTTACCATCGGTCCTGCAGGCTTCGGAAGCGTGCGTCGGACAAGATAACCCGCATGAGGGTAACGACGTGGTCCTTTTCGGCATCGATGATGGTCTGGAGTTTGTCATTGCTGCCGATGATGTCGCGCAGGGCTTCATAGTACTGCAGGGTGGCTTTTTCGAAATTGAGGGCTTTGCCGAGGGCTTCCTCGGGTGATTCGATCTTCTCGAGGCTTCCCTCGCGGAAGTACTTGGAGAACGCGGCGGCCTGCAAGAACTGCTGGGCGGTGGTGTCCTTGCCGGTTTCGGTCTCTGCGGGGGGATTGTCCAGCAGATTGCGGAACTGGGCCTCGTGTACTTTCTCGTCCTTGCTGAGTCGTTCGAAGATGTCGGCAAGGTCCTTGTCGTCGGCGTACTGCTCTTTGAGATTGTTGTAGAAGTCGGCACCGAGTTTTTCGGTATTGATGGCCATTTCAACTGCCTGGCGTACGGTTAGCCCTTCCATGGTTTGCCTCCTATGGGGTACAAAAGTGTTCCTGGTTATATAGAACAGGTAGTATCATCCTGTGTTGTTCCCAATTTACCGACCGGAGGTCGCCAAGTCAACCAGACCGGACGTACGGGGCGCAGATTGTGGGTGACCGGCGGGGGAAATTGATTAGTTTGGTGGCAGACAAGGAGTGTTATGACAGACAAGAGCGAAGGCATTGATCGACAGGGTGTGGCCTACTGGCGAGTGGTGGCTGGTTGGTCGGCGGTGGGTATCAGCGCACTGGTATCGGGGTTCTGGGCTTTCTGGGGAATAATGGAGAATTTCCACGAGGGGTGGTGGTACGAGTCCATTCTGAGCAACGTGGCCATGATGCTGGTGCAGTACCTTGGTGCGGCGCTGGTGTTCATGATTATGGCGTTGATAGCGATTCGATGGCGAGTGATTGGCGGGTTGATGCACGTGGTGGTTGGCGTGGGACTGTATGTGTTCTTGTTTCACGGGGCCAACAGCACGGCGTTGGTGCTGATAACGATCCCGATGGCACTGCTTGGGGCGGGGTATGCCTTTGGTCGAATCAGCAGCAAGGTGTGGGCGTACCGAATAGTCGTATTGGTACCGTTGGGGATTATGTTGTTTCTTGGGGTGGAGCCGGCCTGGCGGGTGTCACAGCGTCATTTTGATGGAGACCTGGGGATGCGGCGGTTGCCGGTGGGGCAGACAGGTGACACGTTGTTCTGGGCGCCCTCGGGACCCGGATGGCCCGATGAGGGGTGTTCATGGAACGAGGCGCGGGAGCGTTGCGCACACCTGTCCGCGGATGGCACGGTCCTGGCCGACAGTGTTGTGGGGGTATGGCGATTACCGACTGTGGGGGAGTTGGTGCGCTCGGCACGACAACACGGGCAGTGGGCCGGCGGGACGTATGATTCAGTTAGTGGCGACGTGGCGTATGTGTATCCACCGGACAAAGAGTCGCCGTTGTGGAATCCGTATTCACAGGTGATTTACTGGTGGACGGCGACTGAGGTCGATGACTCGACAGTATACAAGTTTGTCTACGACGGGAAGGTATGGCCGACAGCAAAGCGCACGAATCTCCCGTACCTGGGCTACCGCGCAGTGCGCGAGGCATCGCCCGGCCAGCCTGCGCTCGGGGCAGACTCCAGCGCTGCGATCAACGGGTCATGATGGCGCCGTCTCGTGGATGAGACTGATGATCGGGCTTATGAGGGGAAGCCGTGATGATCAGTTGATGGCGTCTCCTGAATCGTCGCGTCGGCTGTTCCTCTTCTTTCGCAGCATGTCCTTTTTCATGCCCTCGATGCGGGCCCTGATTTGCATTTCACGAAGGCTGCTATTCGGACGCAGGGGGAAGCCAAGCAGTCGCTGCATGGCGATTACCTTGTTGCGTTCCTCGGCTCGAGTGCGGAAGGACAGAATACTGGTTTCGAGTTGGGAGAGGTCCTTCTCGCGAGCGGGAAGGAAGATGTCCCACAGTTCAGCCGGGATGCCCTTGAGCATTTGCCGGATGTTGTGGTAGGATTTAAGGGCTTTGTTCACATCGTACGTCATACATGATCACCACCTATCTAAGCTGCGGGCGGGGATGACTGACCCGTCCAGATTACGTCTACAGCAAAGCCTTGTAATAGTTAAACAATCGGGTGGTGGGGAATAGTTCCCAAATAGGTCCATGTACAACTTTTTCACAAAATGTTGCAAGGGGGTATGACGTCCCTTCCCTGCAAGTCACACCGGGATGAGGATGGTAAGGTGTTGGGGTGGCGCCAGATAACTATCGATCTCGCCGGGCGAGGATCATGGTGCCAATAATGAACCCAACCAGTCCAACTGCGCAAAGAATGAGCACCGGTTTGAGCATGTGGGACATTTCGAAGCCGCGCCAGACGGCTCCCTCGATAGCCAGGACGCTCCATTTGACCGGGCTGAAACTGCCGACAGCCAGCATCCATTTGGGCATAGCGACGACTGGAACCATGCCACCGCCGGTCATGGCCATGACGAGGAAGATGGCCCATCCGGCGCCGCCCACCGACTGTTCGGTCTTGCCGATGACGCTGACGAACATCATGATGCCAACGAAGCAGAAGGAGCTGGCGAGGATGGCGAGCAGGAGCAACAGGGGGTCGCCCAGACGGACATCAAGCAGGAAGTAGCCAATGAGCATGAGCACGGACAATGTGACCATGCACGCGATGAAGCAGGCGAGGCCTTTGCCACCGAGAATCTGCCAGCGCCTGATGGGGGCGAGGCGGAGCCGGAGGTAAGTGCCGCGGGTGCGTTCAGTGACGATTGACAGGGAGAAGGCGGCGGCGCAACCGATGAGGGCCCACTGAATGCCTTGCGGGAAGGTGATCTCGAATGCGGATCTGGGGCGGTTAGTTTTTCGGGCAACATCGACAAATTCGATGGTACTGCCGCCGAACGGTGAGAGGTCCTGGGCTGACACGGCCGATGAGTCGGTGGATGCTGTATCTGCGGCAGCAGCCGAGTCGGCGCGTTGCACTTGCGAGAGGAACTGATCGAGGCTGGTGAGCAGGTCGCCATAGAGGTGGCGCTCGCCGGTGGTCATGTCGGCTGTATCGAGGATGCTCAGTTGTTTGGAGAGGGCGTCTCGTGAGCCGCTGACATCCATCATCTGCCGTTGCAGGCGCATGAAGTAGGCCTGGTTGACCAACCCCCGGAGGTATCCCTTTTCTGCCTGGCGAGAGGGGTCGATACCGACCTGGATAACGGGGCGATCTTCGCCGCCGAACATGCTGTAGATGCCGCCATCGGAGGAATCGATGTAGTGGACATAAGCTGTGAAGTGACCCTTCATGACCCTGTCGCGGGCGGAATCGATCGATGAAATGGGGTAGACCTTGAGCACCTCGGCTTTATTGAGTTCTTCGAGGAAACCCTGGACGGATTGTTCGTTGCCCTCGCCGACGAAGGCGATTTCCATTGATCCGGCACCGCCGCCGCCGCTGCCGCCGAATATTGAACCGAACATGAAGGCCATCAGAAGGGGGAAGCCGACCACCCAGAAGAGACCAAACTTGTCACGGAACAGAAGGAGTAAATCCTTGATGGCGAGTGTGAACATGGCACCCATTAGTCTCGCAACCTCCTTCCGGTGAGATTCAGGAACACGGACTCCAGGTCTGGTCGGTCGATTTTGATTGATGCGAACTTGACGCCCTCATTGGTGAGGCGGGCGACCTCCTCGACCGGTTTGGCGCTTTCGTATCGCCAATTGACGCCGTCCTCGAAGGTACCGGGCATGGTAATGCCGCCGGCCGGCGGTTCCAGGAGGATGCCGGTGATGACCGAGTCACCGCCGTGGCGCTCGATGAGGGTATCGACGGTGTCTATGTCGAGGATCTTGCCGTGATCGACGATGGCGACGCGATCGCAGAGGCGCTGTGCCTCCTCCATGTAGTGGGTGGTATATATGATAGTGCGGGAGTCAACCTTGAGTTGCTCGATCTTGTCGAAGATCAGGTTGCGTGACTGGGGATCGACACCGACCGTGGGTTCATCGAAAAGCAGAATGGAGGGATCGTGTACCATCGAGCAGGCCATATTGAGGCGGCGTTTCATGCCGCCTGAGTACTCGGCGGCCTTACTGGAGCGTCGGTCTGTGAGTCCTACCAGGTCGAGGACAGAATTCGTGCGGTCCTTGAGGTTCTTGCCAGACAGGCCGAAGAGCTTGCCGAAGAAGCGCACATTCTCCTCACCTGTGAGTTCCTCGTAGATGGCCAGAGCCTGGGGGGTGGTGCCGATGCGTCTGCGAACGTCGGGGCGAGTGGGATCGTCCTCATTGTCGATCGTGACGCTTCCGGAATCGGGCTTCAGGGCACCGACGAGCATCATGATGGTGGTAGTCTTTCCGGCACCGTTGGGGCCGAGCAGTCCGAACACCTCGCCTTTGGCAATCTCGAATGAGATTCCATCGACGGCGGTGATGTCTCCATAGGTCTTTTTCAGTTCCCTGGCTGATATCATGCAGTGGTCACCCGCGAATAATAAGTGACGGTGTTGGTGATCCACTATTGTGCACTGTGCGAGCGGGGTCCTGCAAGCACAAACGGCGATTAGTGGATCGACTACACCATAATTAACAGAAGGCTAACAGATCACTCCTCGAATCTGACGGCTGTGCCGCTGGCGGTTACCATGAGCATATTGCCGCTGCCCCCGCCGATGGATTCGTAGTCAAGGTCGACAGCAATGACGGCGTTGGCGCCCATTTGTCGGGCGATGGCACACATTTCGGAAACCGCGGTTTCTTTGGCCTTGCGCAGTTCGCCCTCGTAGGCTGCTGAGCGGCCGCCGACGATATCGCGAATGCTGGCGAAGAGGTCCTTGAAGATGTTGGCACCGAGGATAGCCTCACCGGAGACCAGGCCATAGTAGTCGGTGATGTGGTGTCCCTCGATATTGGGTGTGGTTGTTACAAGCATGGGATGTCCTCTTAGCTGCTAATGTTCCGTGTTCGTTAGTTACCATTGCTTTCGGCGTACTTCTTGAATGCGGACAATACACCGGTCCAGGCTCGGTCGAAGTAGTCGTACAGCCGGTCCCATTGTTTGCCCTGGCCCCAACCATGCTGGTTGAGCGTGAGGCGGATCTGTCCCGGCCCGAATTCATCGAAGGTGAGCACGACAATAGTCCGCTTGTCGCGCAGATCGCCGAACTGGGGGGGAGCGCTCCACTCAAACGAGAGCATCGATTGTGGCAGGAAGCTCAAGACATGGCAGTCCTCGGAGCCGCGTTGGCCTTCGGGACTGGTGGGAGTGATAATCAGTTCATACTTGCCACCGGGGCGCAACTCGATGGTAGCCTCGGGGACAAAGAAGCTGGTGATACCATCGGCGGTGGACCATGCCTTCCAGGCCCTCTCCAGCGAGCAATCGACGACAATGTCTTTGGAGAGTGTGCGATCAGAGGGGCGTGCCTCATAGCGGGTTGCATTGTCGGGCTGGCCGAGCAGGGATACGCGCATGGGGTGCATTTCGTAAGTGTGCACACCGG
>CAZXRO010000112.1:0-8469 GCA_964642435.1 uncultured Ignavibacteriales bacterium | reverse complement strand
GAAACTCGTCTACCTTCTTTCGTGCCTCCTCGCGGGCCATCCCGTACTTCTCCTGCAAGAGTCCCTCGAGTTGATCGCGCTGCCCCTCGACCTTTCGCACGTCATCCTCGGTCAGCTTGCCCCATTGTTCCCGTACCTTTCCCTGAAGCTGCTTCCAGTTTCCGGCAATTTCATCCCAGTTCATATCATCCTCCGTTATCATACATCACGAGACGAGGTTGTGCTGATTCCGTCCGGAATTCCTTGCCGGAATCTGCTGCATACTCGCGTATCCCCAGAAACGCTTCGCGATGTGTTGGATTAATGTTGTCTTCGGTCACTCGGGACCTTGGTTGCTAAACAACCATGCGGGCAGTTAGTTCCCGCACCACGTTGGCGGGGTTAGGCGTTGGGCCCGTGGTCGTCGGAGGAATGCTGATCAATGCGCTGCTTGAGTTTGCGTGTGAAACGAAGTGTCAGTAAGTTCAGCAGCGTCAGTACGATGGCGATTTCGAACCGGTGCCAGGCGACCGCCACCCCGATCGCCCCCGTGCTCCAGATGCTGGCGGCAGTTGCGGTACCTCTCACACTACCCTTGTCCTTCAAAATGGCACCACCGCCAATGAACCCAATGCCGGTCACGATCCCGTATATGATCCGGGCAAGTGCGTTGTCTCCCTCGAGTACATACATCCCTGTGAGCATGAACCCGCATGAGGCGACCGCGACCAGTGGAAACGTCCGTAAGCCAGCGCTCCTTGCCCGAGCCTCTCGATCCCAGCCGATTGGGAAGGCGAGGCCGAAGGCTACAATCATGAGATATAGGTGTGAGAGCATATCAGAAAACGAGATATTCATGCGTACAGCAAAACCTCCGTCAGGTCAGATCGCGTTGCACGACGCTGAGCATTGTCGTGACAATGTGGACGTTGAGTCGGCAGTGTATAGCCTATAACAAGCGAACGCCTGACAGGTTCACGAAAGGGAGGGCTCTATGGGCGAAGCTCAGCCCCGGCGCCACCGGGAATGTACTGATCGGGGTAACGTTGTTTGATCTCTTCGATGTGCTGTGTGCAATGCGTCGGGCAGATGAGATCAAGGCCCGTGAGTCGATCGTACTCGTCAAATCCATGGAAACCACCGACCAAGGCGTTCGGCGTCCCGAAGCCCGAGGCCGCATCGAGGATCTCCCCCACACCCGGATGTGAGCAACCCACCACGACCACCAGGCCGTGCTCGGTCTTGATAGCCAGCGATTGTTCGATGTCGGCGAGTGTGCCGGTCGAATACAGGGAATCGCCCAAGTCGCGAGGTTTGTCAATGAATCCGACATCCCCTGCCATCTGCACATTCTGGCAGTCTCGTGGCGCCCACACCTTCACATCGGGATTGACTGCGAGGAGATCCGGTAGACCGCCGGTGTGGTCCCAGTGGTCATGCGAGATAAAAACCTCCCCGATACTCGCAGGATCGATATTCAGCGCCGCCATATTGGCCATCAGCACATCGCCCTTGGCGCCGGTATCGAAGAGCATATGCCTTCCGTGAGCCTCCACCAGACAAGCGAAACCCCAGTCGGCCACGAGGTCGTCACGTTGGGTTGTGTTGTCATAGATGATGCGGATTGTCACTTCGTTACTCATACCGAACCCTCCACATGCTTATAGATCGATCACTCAGACTCCGTGGGTAGCCTTACAGACCAGATCACCGACCGACACACCGATATCCTGTGCGATCACGGGACACTTCGCTTTCAGCAGGAACAGGATCGGATAAGGCTCGGCGGAGAGTGCCTCGTAGTTTCCCTGCCCTTTGGCAATCGTGAACGTTGACTGCTTGAGCAAAGCGACAAACTCAGGGCTGCACGTACGCACAATGGCGCCAGGTGCCGCTGTCCCGGAGGACACGATTGTTGCGACACGGTCGATACCTGCCTCAACGGCGTCCTCATAGGTAGCATCGTTGATCACCGGCTCTCCTCGCACAACGAAGCTCACCGGCTTCTGCATCTGCTCGATCAATAGCCGATCGAATACAGTTTCACCGGCATTATCACCGATGTACAACACATGATGACACCTCTCAAGTCGCCGCTTGAATTCATCGTAATTGTCAATGGCAAATTTCTGATGCAGAGCTTCCTCAATACTCAGGTCGACGTCGAACGAACTGCTTACACCGAAATCGATGATATTGCCGGCGATAGCAACCTGAACGGCGGTCAGCAGGCTGTCGTCTGATTCCTCAATGCTTCGCTTTAGTGAGTCATACCGTGCAAGCGCCCTGCGTGTGCTATCCTGTTTGATCTGACGATACGGATCAGTGTTGCCGGTGATCTCGCGAATGCGACCGTACAGCCGCATGGCTATCTCCGGTGGTGTGCAACTGAGCGACAGCTCTCCGAGCATGACGCCGAACTCATCGAGCAGTCGCTTGATTATCCTCTCATCATCGGTCGCAATTCGTCCGGCACGAAGTGCCTGCGAGAAGAAACACGGTATACAATCAAGACATGTCTTCACAAGACACACCTCCGGCAACTGCACCTACTTAACGGTATCTCTACCATCGGTATCCTTCCATACTATACCGAGGATCAAAAAGACGACGCAGGACACTCCGACACCAAAGATCGCGGGATCAAAGCTAATCATCAAGTCATAAACCGCCTGGTCAAACATCATGACATCAAGGTGCGTGTTCAGTGCCCCGATGCCACGATACACGAGGGTCAGCACTGTGGCGAGCAGCATGGTCCAGAATATGTTCCGGGTGAGTGCGGCCGACCGCTTCTTGTAGAGCGATCCGACCACCACCGGCAGGATAATTGCCGGTGCCCACACGTGGTAGGTAAACAGCAGCAATCCGATGATGTCCGACCATAACACAGCCACCAGGATGGCCGACACTCCAAGCGCCACGGTACAAAGGCGGGCAAGGCGCAGCATCTTGCCGTCGCCCTTGTCCTTCCATCCAAGCTGATGCTCGAACAAGTCCTTTACAAATATGGCAGTCGAGGAATTAAGCGCCGAGTCCGCCGAGGACATGACGGCCATCAGCAAGGCACCAATGATCAAGCCACCGACCATCGGGTTGTGCAACTGGTCGACAACCATCGGCAGTGCCTGCTGGGGGTCAATATCAGGAAACTGAATGCGTGCGAAGAGCGCGATAAAAAACAGCATCACCGGGAAGGTAGCTGCCAGGAAGAACCCCACTCCAGCGATACCTATTCGAGTCTCACGAACATTCTTGCCAACACAATAGCGTGTCGCATAGCCGGGGGCGAATGTCTCACCCAGCAGGAAGGCCAGAAAAGTAGTGATCAAGAACAGCCACCCTTTGCCGCCCTCAACCTTGAAGAAGTCAGCCGATATTTCCCGATCACGACTGATTTCCTGTGGCCAGGCATCCTGCACCAGTGACAGGTTCAGACGACGAAGCTCCCGTCCATCGAGTTGATCGCGCTGACCAAGACGTTCTTGTGTGTCCCTGGACAGATTCACTTGCATAAAGGCGGTTTCGCTATAGAGCGCTCGCTCATCGAGGAGTGAATTGAACACTTGCTTGAGCGTGCGCTTCTGGGCATGGGTGCTATCACTCATGCTTAGCTGTAGCCGCTCCCGGCTATCCTCATCAAGAAGCGACACAACGTGCTCAGCAACAGGATCCGATGTCGCGGTGAGTTGACCAATCAGACTATCCGGCTGACGGAAGTCCTCAGCGCCGAAACGTGAGGGGACAAACTTGCCGGTGTCTGAGTTGTATGAATCCGCGATATCCGGAATGCAAAACGCGAGGGTGATGATAAAGCCAAGAAACAGAACAATAAACTGGAACAGATCAGTGTGAATGACAGCCAACAATCCGCCGGCGGTGCTATAGATCACGACCATCATACCGCCAACCAAAATAGCCCAGCGCAGAGTGCTGGCTGCATCGGCCAGTTCCGGCAGAATTGCCGCCGTAACCGTGCCAAACGCGGCCATCTGGGCCGCGACAATGAACACCGAAAACAACAATGAAAGAATGAGCACCAGAAATCGCGGCCCTTCTCCAAACCGATAGCCGAAATAGCCTGCGACTGTATAGAGATTCGCCTTGCGAAACTGGGGCGCGACAACTAATCCGGAAAAGATGAAGTGCAGGTAGCCGCCGGTTGATACTAACAACATCAGCACGCCCCATTCGTAGGTCTTGCCAATAGCCCCGATTGAGTAGCCGCCACCGATGACGGTTGCCCCCATTGTGCAGAACAGCAGAAACCAACTCACATTTCGCCCGGCCACCAGGTAGTCATCGGTAGTGCCCACCTTGCGTATCTTCATCACACCCTTGATGAAGACAAAGACCATGTACCCGATCACTATCGCCCAGAGAATCAGCCTGTCATCCATGAATGCCTGTCCTTTGCCCTCCCTCGGCGTGAGTCATGCAGCGAACACCGAGCAATGCTCGCCACAGCCGTCATCAGTTTGCGTATGGTCTATGCTAAGGTAAAAAAGGGAATATGACAAGGATAGAGCAGACAATTGAGATCAACGTCCCTGCAAAGAGAGCACCCCATGATCTGCGGCAATCTACTTTCTATCCAGTTCCGTACGCACCGCGTGTGCCAGTACTGCCTTGGTCAGCGGCTTGCGTACAAACGCGCCCGCCCCCATTTTCTGGGCCTCAAGAACTCTCTGCGTCTCGGAGTATCCGGACAGAATGATAGCCTTCTGATGGCCGTGAATCTCGCGGATCTGTCGATAAGTCTCCGTACCGTCAATGCCACCAGGCATGACCATGTCAAGCACCAGGAGGTCCGGTTGGTGAGTCCTAACCAACTCGACAGCATCTTCACCGCATTCAACTACTCTGACCTGATAGCCCAGTCTTTCAAGAAGTTTGCGGCAGACTTCCCGTTGCACGTGGTCATCATCGACAACAAGCACCGACTCGTTGCCCATAAGTGACTGCTGGTTTCCTCCCTCATCCCGTGATTCACGAGTAACCGGGAAGTAAAGGTAGAATGATGTACCCTTGCCTTCCCTGCTCTGCAAGTCAAGGTAGCCATTGTGATCCTTCACAACCGCATCGACCACACTCAGGCCCAATCCCGAGCCGCGCTTCTTGTCGGCGGTCTTGGTCGTGAAGAACGGATCGAATATTCGTTCAAGAATGTCCTGCGGAATACCGCATCCCGTATCGGAGAGCGTGAGCTTCACGTACTCTCCCTTGGGCACTCGTCCGAACGCAATTGAGGTATCATCGGCGTAGAAATTCTCCGTGCGGAGAGTGATCTCCCCAATCTCCTGCATAGCATCGAGAGCGTTTGACAAGAGGTTGGCCAAAAGGCGGTGAATCTGGGCACGTCCCCCCTTCATGTTCAGCAAATCACTGCTGAGATTCAGATGGCACTTCAAGGTCTCGGATCTGGGTATGACTTCCTTGACCGCATGGAGTACCACTTGATTCAGGTCGAGCACCTCTTGATTATAGTGCCCACGTCGTCCCATGGTCAGCAAGTCCTGGTTGATCTCTGACATCTTGCGGGCGGCGCTTTCAATATCGCTCAGGTATGGAAGCACGGGGTGATCGTGTGGCAATTCATCGCGGATGAGATCAGGATAGGCCATGACCGGCCCCAACAGGTTGTTGAAATCATGGGCAACCTGGCCGGCAATTGTCCCTGCGGTTTCAAGGCGTTCGGCCCGCGAGGCGAGTTGCTGCAGCTTCCTGACTTCGGTTGTATCGCTGACAAACCCAAGATAAAGACCACCATCGACCTGCACCGCGCTCACCATCCAGAAGCGAACCTCACCGGATTTCGCAACAAATGGAAGTTCGCCCGTCGCATATCCTTCCGCCAGCAAACGATCGAAGTGCTCCTGACCTTCGTCACGCTGTCCCGGGGGTAGCATTTGAAGCAGGTTCATGTTGAGCAACTCGTCGCGTGAGTAACCCGTTATGTCACTCGCTGCAGGATTGGTATCGACATAATTGCCATTGGCGTCGGCCACAAAAATGCCATTCGGGGCATTGTCAATGTAGCTGCGGAACTTCTGTTCGCTGGCTTTGAGTCGCTGCTCACGTTCTTTACGCCGGGTCACATTGTGTGCGATCGCATACGCCAGCCCCTCCTCGGCAACCGGATGACTGGTCCATTCCAGCCAGATATACTTTCCGCTCTTTGTGCGGTAGCGGTTTTCAAACGCTATGAGCTTCGCACCCTTTTGGAGCTTCTCCGACATGACGGCGATGGTTTGCTCAAGGTCATCTGGATGGACAAAATCAAGAAACGGGCGATTCAGCAATTCGTCTTCATCGTAGCCGAGTACGGAATGGAAAGCTGGATTGACTCGCAGGAAGGTAGCTGTCTCAATGTCGGCAATACACATCAGGTCGAGCGACATCTGGTAAACTGTCTCGATCTCACGCCGAGCCTTCTTGCTTTCTGTTATGTCTCTGCAAGTTCCGACAAGGCGATCCGGGCTGCTCTTCTCGCTCCGAAGGAGATCAATCTCTGCACTCAGCGAGACCGTTTCCCCGTCCGTTCGTTTGATGCGGTACTCCAGGCTCTGCCGCCTTCCGGTCTTCTGCGCTCTCCGAAGGGCCTCCTCGAATCTGCTGCGATCTTCAGGATGAATGACGCTCTCTGCGTACTCAAGCGGCACATAGCCAGCTTTCGACTCAACTCCTGAGATCCTCAGCATCTGTTCGCTACAATAGACCTCGTCACCGTCGATCTCTCGCTCCCACGATCCGAGGTTGGCAATCCGCTGAGCATCGGCAAGCTGCTCCTCACTCTTGCTCAGTGCCAGCTCAGCCAGCTTCTGCTCCGTGATATCCTGAAACACGCCCCGCAGCCGGACGCACTTACCGTCCTCGAAGACGGGCTCGCCGTAAATATGCCACCACCTGAGATCGCCATCGGCCGTGTATCGCCGCGCCTCAAGTTCAGCAGGCTCACCGTGTTCGATCGCGCGCTTATATGCCTGACGAACCGAATCGACATCATCAGCGTGGTAGTTCCGCCAGTACTCGTCAGGACCGGGCGGAGCTTGATCGACATTCATCTTCATGAGTTCGAACAGTGACTTGGTCCAGGTCGCCTTGCCGCTAACCAGGTCATGCTCCCAACCACCAGTCTTCGCAAGACGGCTGGTTTGCTCCAGCATACGCTCGCTTTCTTCCAGACGTCTGTTGGCAGCCTTGAGTTGCTGCTCACTGGCCCGAAGCTGCTGGTTGGCGGCACGCAGTTGCTGTTCGTTGGCCCGAAGCTGCTGGTTGGCGGCCCTCAGTTGCTGCTGGTGAGCCTTGAGCTGCTGATTGGCTGCCTGAAGCTGTTGTTCGCTGGCACGAAGCTGCTGATTGGCGGCCTTCAATTGCTGGTTGACAGCCGTCACTTCAACATCATAGGTGATACTGTCCTGGCCTGACTGGACATCAGTGTCTTTACGCCGCTTATTCATGAATCTACTCCCACTTCCTCTGGCTGACCCTACTTTCTCCCCCGTGAACGTCAAAGAGTTCCCTCATTTGGCAAGCGGACGAATCTGAGTAACTTGTGAGGTTGTATACTCTGTCGTGTCCTGTTCGCTGTGCCATAGTAACTGAAGATGTGAATCTCCTTGCGTGTACAAGACCATCCCGGTCAGGTTATTTATATATGCGCTTCTTCTCTTCGTGCCACCTACATGCGTGGCCCTCCACACAATGCCGCGCTGAGAGAGGCAGTCAATGACTGAGGCCAGCACCTTGTCCGGGATATCCCCCTCCCCCAATACATTGGCTCCACCAATGAGACACACATCAAGCTGCCCTGGGTTCCCTCCCAGACTGACCAGCCCGTCGATGAGCGTTTCGATGGCATCCTCAGCATAGCGGGTATGGTCATGTCCGCTGACATTTGAGCACCGCCCGGGCAGCATGACATGGGCCAGGCCCGCGATTCGCGCTGCCTGGTCAATTGCGGTCACAGCCACGCACGAACCGAGGGCTATCGCCCTGAGCACGATCGGCAGCGCCGTGACTTTCACCTCGCCGGTGTCGACATCGACACACTCCGCATCGATCAGCACCCGCGACTCCACGGAAAGCAATGTGATTCGTGTTTGATCGTCCACGCCGGAAGCTCCAGTATCCATTGGGATCGGCCCTGCACCCTTCCGTGCGCCGCTGTCGTGGCGACGCAACCACGAACATCAAGACCACACCGTGATGACGGGCATAGTGATTGCAAACTGGGCGGTCTTCTGAGGCACACTCGTCTTGATTAGCCTCAACTATGGGCATGAGGCCAATTATTCGACATTGGTAATGGCCAAGAAAGTAATGTTTCACAAACGAAAATGCAAGTTTATCCTGATCAGCCGACAAAATACTACCGCGCCGAGGCTCATCCTGTTTCCGACACCGGTCATTCCAGCCGGGCCGGCAAAAAGCCGGCCCGTCAGCCACATGTGGGTAGTGCTAACTGATAGTGGTTATACTTGAAACAGG
>CAZXRO010000111.1:0-8530 GCA_964642435.1 uncultured Ignavibacteriales bacterium | reverse complement strand
CGGTATGATGTGAATGACTACCGTCTGATCAGGGGTATGACCAACGGCTACCGGATCTACACGGTCGATGTTGGCGATGACGGATTCGCTGTGTGGGGGGATATCGACGGAGCCCCGGCGGACTCAGCCAACAATGCGTATGCTGAGCCGATGCCGGTGATGGCGTCGTACTTCAACATCCAATCCGAAAATTACTTCGGAGTTGACGGTGTCGGAAGTGACACGGTTGCCTACAGCGCGTTCGTGACCACGTTGGACGGTATGCCGGCATCGCATGACCAGGTGTCGGTTGTGTTGCATATTGGACCGATTGAGCCTTCACAAACTGCTCATGGCGACTCAATTTGCGTGGATTCGGCTTTCTTTCCACCGGCTGGAGATTGGCTCTGGGCAGACTCCATGGATGCGCCGGTTGTGCCGCAATGGGGCGGGCCGTATTGTTTCGCCATTTTCAGCGATACGTTGTATGACAGCGACGGCGACGGCTGGCCCTCGATTGAGGACAACTGTCCGCTGATTGCGAATCCGGATCAGGCCGATAGCGATGGCGATGGCAGGGGAGACGCGTGTGACAACTGCCCGCAGATACCCAATCCTGATCAATTCGATGCCGACGGTGATGGAATCGGGGACGTGTGTGACGAGTGCACGGATACCGATGGTGATGGTTATGGGGATTCGGGCTATGCGCAGAATCTGTGCGATGAAGACAACTGTCCGGATGTTGCCAATCCAGATCAGATGGACTCGGATGGCGATGGAGTGGGGGACGCGTGTGACCAGTGTCCCGGGTTTGATGACCTGGCCGATGCTGACGCTGACGGTTTAGCGGATTCCTGCGACAACTGTCCCATGGTAGCCAACACGAACCAGGCTGACTCTGATGATGACGGGGCAGGGGACGTTTGCGATAACTGCATTTGGGTTGGGAATGCTGACCAGGCCAACTCCGATGGTGATTCGCTGGGGGATGCATGTGACAATTGCGCTTTTGTGGATAACGATGATCAGTCGAATAATGATGGTGATTCGTTTGGCAATGCCTGCGACAATTGCCCGGATGTGGCCAACGAGGATCAGGCGGACGCTGATGATGACGGCATTGGTGACATTTGTGACAATTGCCCGGATGAAGCGAATGCTGGCCAGCTCGATGCGGATGAAGACGGGTTCGGCGATGTGTGCGACAACTGCCCGGATGTGGCCAACGAGGATCAGGCGGACGCTGATGATGACGGCATTGGTGACATTTGTGACAATTGCCCGGATGAAGCGAATCCCGACCAGCTTGATGCGGATGAAGACGGGTTCGGCGATATGTGTGATAATTGCCCGACCATACGCAATGACTTCCAGACCAACTCGGACGGCGACTCGCTGGGCAACGCGTGTGATAACTGCATACACGTAACCAATGACGATCAGGCTGACGAAGACGACGATGGCGCCGGTGATGCCTGCGACAACTGTCCGGGGCTGTATAATCCAAACCAGTATGACGGGGATCAGGACGGGCTGGGGACGGCTTGTGACAATTGTCCCAGTGTGTACAACCCCGATCAGGTTGACAGCGATGGAGACGGGATCGGCGATGCCTGTGAGAACGGCTGTTGTATCGGTCTACGCGGTAATGTGGATGCGGACCCGGAGGATATGGTCAATATCAATGACCTGACCTTCTTCGTGGGATACCTGTTCAATGACGGTCCACCGATAGCGTGTCTGGATGAAGCGGATGTGAATGTGTCGGGGAACCTGAATCTTGTTGATGTGACGTTTCTCATCGACTACCTGTTCAACGAAGGTGAGGAGCCGGCACCGTGTCAATAGGGGGTGCCGCATCGTGCGATGGCATCCTGAAGGTACAGGTCAGGTTTTGTCCGGCGGTTTGCCCTTGCCGAAGGTGGAGTCCTTGCGCATCTCGGGGGCGGTGGGGAGTACCAGTCCGGTAGGGACAATGCGCAGCGGGCAGGCGGTTTCATCGGTGCCTCGGTGGGCCTCATCCCAGACGGAATGAATGGCCCGGGCGACATTGGGGTAGACATTGTCTTCGCCAATCCGCGCGAGCAGTCCGGTACGCTTCATAGTGTCGTGGACGTGGTCGTTCAGGCCGGTGATTGAGAATTTCAGGCCCCGGGCTTCGAGCCGTTCGACAAGTATCTCCAGCGCATCGACACCTGAGGCATCGAGCTCATTGATGCCATTGCCAACCAAGATAACGTGGCGCAACTGTGGCATGGCGGTAATGGTGGCGGTGACACGTTCTTCGAGATAGCTGACATTGGCGAAGAATAGCGAGCCGCCATAGCGGATGACCGCGATATGTTTGCACTGGTTCAGGTTAAAGCGGTCGCGGTTGCGGTAGGTGTGGTCACCATGCAGCGACAGCATGGCGATGGCCGGTTTGGTATTACGCAGCAGATAGAGCACGAGTGAGAGGCCGACGCCGATCATGATACCACGGTCCAAATGAGGGGCGAAGAGCAGGGTGCTCACGAACGTGATGACGCCGATGATACCATCGTACTTTTGCGCGCGCCAGGCATGGATGAAGATCTTGACGTTGATCAGGCCCACGACGGCCATCATGATGATTGCGGCCAGGACGGCCTGGGGCAGGTGGTAAAGCAGCGGTGTGAGAAACAGCAGTACTATGACGACCACCAGGGAGCTGATGACATTGGACAGGCCGGTGACGGCGCCTGCCTGGAGGTTGACTGCCGAGCGGGAGAACGAGCCGGAGACGGCGTAGCTCTGGCTGGTTGAGCCAATGATATTGGCGAGGCCCTGGCCGACCAGTTCCTGGTCGGGGTTGATACGCTGCCCTGTTTTGGCGGCCATTGCCTTGGCGATGGAGATGGCTTCCATGAAGCCGAGCAGTGAGATAATCATGGCCATTGGAAGCAAATTGAGGGCCACCGACGTATCCCATGGCGGAGCGCTGATAGCGGGCAGGCCTTTGGGGATGTTGCCGACTACATCGCCTCCCGCTCGCAGTGTGAGGGAGCCAGTATTCAGCGGTTGATTGCCAACATCGAGAAAGCACAGGCAGGAGCATTCGAGGTCTGCACGATCGGTTTCATTGGCGGGATGGTAGGTGACCGAGCCGTCGGCGTGCTTCACTTCGCACAGGCCCTGATCCCGAAGCTGGTGTCGGGTTTCGGAGATAGCTGCTTTCAAGTGTGTGATCCTGAGGTTCAGCAGGTCGATGTCGTTCTGGATTTTGATCGCAGCCGCTGTGTGTTTGCCGTGTTGGTCGACGACCTGTACCAGTTCCTCCCGTTGCCGAACACGCTCTTGCGAGAGGTCATTGAGTTCGTTGTACGAGGCATTGAACTGCCGGACATGCTCCTGGTACGACTCGGATTGGATCTGGCTCAGGGTGGCGGTTTTGTCCTGCTGGTAGCCGATTGCCCAGGAGAGCAGGGTGGCAACGATCACCGCTACCAGCACATTGGGGATACGGCGGTCGATTCTGCGCAGCAAGATCATAATGGCGAAGGCCAGGATCGCGAAGGCGAGGGTCATCCAGTGGGTGTGTGCCCATGCGGATTCGAGGACGCGCCAGATGGTTTCATAGTGGTGCTCGGCCTTGTCGACTTTGACACCGAAGATTTTGGACAGCTGCGAGGTGGCAATGATGATAGCGGCGGCATTGGTAAAGCCACCCACCACGGGATGGGAAAGGAAATTGACGACCAGGCCAAGCCTGAGCACGCCGAGCAGGAACTGGAAGAGGCCGACCAGGAGAGCCAGGAGGATGGCATAGGCTACGTACTGCTCGCTACCTGCAGTGGCGAGCGGCTCAAGGGCGGTGGCGGTCATGAGGGAGACGACGGCAACGGGTCCGGTGGCCAACTGGCGCGATGAACCGAAGATGGCTGCAACCAGCGGCGGGAGGAAGGCGGCGTAGAGTCCGTAGTACGCCGGTAGTCCCGCGAGTTGGGCATAGGCCATGGATTGGGGTACGAGCACCAGGGCCACGGTAAGCCCGCCGATGACATCGAGTCTCAGTTTCTCGCCGGTGTAACCCTCAAACCATGACAGGCATGGGAGTATTCTCGATAGTGTCTGACGGTTCACGTACCCTCCGCCGTTGTTGCTGTGCTGTCTCGGTCCGGTCATGTGGCGGCGCATCCGTCGAGGGCCGACCGAGGCGATATGACAACCTTTTCGCAACCTGGCAGTGCAGTCAGCGGGCCGTGCTTTGGCGCGCTGTGCCTGTCGGCATGGAAGTGAACGTAATTGACAAGGATTGCTCAGGCAAGACTTTTTCCTTGTCAATCGCGGAGCCCGAAGTATACGATTAGATTCAGTGTTGAGATTTCAGTGGTCTATGGCTTGCCAATTGGCGTTGAATTCGATAGCTTGATTGTCGAATCGAGAACCGATCGCGGTCGAAAGGATGGACGATGGCGATTATTTCGCTCTTCAGCGGTACTCACTGCCACGCAGACGAGATTACACAGCAGATGGCCGACAGGCTTGGCTACCCGGTTGTAACTGATCGGGTGCTTGAGGAAGCCGCGCGACGATTTGGTGTGTCAGCGGATAAGCTCCGTGATTCCCTTCGGGGGACCAGCTCATTTCTTGGGAAGCTGATACACGATCGCGACCAGCACATTGCCTATGTACGTGTCGTTGTAGCCGAGTTCGTGCAGTCGGACAACGTGATTATCAGTGGCTGTCCGTCACATCTGATTCCCCGGACCATTGCTCATGATCTGCGGGTGTTGATCATTGCGAACCACGATTATCGGGTAGCTCAGGCGCGAGCGCAGGATAGCCTTTCGGAGAAGGATGCCGTCAAAGCGATTCGCGACAACGACAAGGAGAATGTCGCGTGTACCGATTATCTGTTCGGTAAGTCGCCGTATGACGAGTCTTTGTACGATTTGGTGTTGCCCATGCACGAGTTGTCGGTCGATGGTGCGGTAGAAACCATTGTCGATCAGGTGGGTAGTGAGCCGGTACAGACTTCGGACCGGTCGCGCGCGGCTGCCCATGACTTCATTCTGTCTTCACAAGTCGCGCTGAAACTGGCCGAAGAGGGATTGTCGGCGGACGTCCACGCCGAGGGTGGCAACGTGATTCTGTCGGTTAACAAGAATGTGGTACGGTTGGGGCACTACCGCGAGAGTTTGAAGAAGGTCGCCGAGCAAGTTCCGGGGGTTACCTCTGCGACAACGCGGCTGGGGCCGCGATACAAGCCGTCATCCGCCAATCCATGGTCGAACATCGAGGGGCCGAAAGTGATGCTTGTTGATGACGAGAAGGAGTTCGTACAGACGCTTTCGGAGCGCCTACGGACGCGCAACCTGGAATCCTCGATAGCGTACGATGGTGAGCAGGCGCTGGCCATGGCCGATGAGGACGCTCCTGATGTGATTGTGCTGGACTTGATGATGCCGGGGATTGATGGTATTGAAACGCTTCGCCGAATGAAGCGGGATCATCCGCAGGTCGAGGTCATCATCCTCACCGGTCACGGTTCCGAGCGGGAGCGCCGCGAGGCGGAGAATCTGGGTGCTTTTGCGTATCTGCGTAAGCCGGTCGACATCGATCATTTGGCCCGGGTGATGAGGCAGGCCTATGCACGTTCGGGAGGAGCGACGCCAGACACGACGAATGAACCCGAGTCAGAGGATTGACAATGGCATCGGGCGATCATTCCACGAGCGAGGTCCAATCAGGTATTCGCAATGCAGGCGGGCAGTTTCCGGGCGATGAGAGGCACACAGAGGAGTCGGAGGATCTGCCGATTGAGCTGACGGGTACACAGCTGCCACGCTACCATCGGCTCCGTCGGAACATATTCCTGGCGACGGCGGTGGTGTCACTGGTGCCCTTGTTCATTTTCACGGCGATCAGTTTTCTTCAGGATCAGCAGGCGTACTTCACAGAGAATACGTACTCGGTGTCGCAGGTGTTGTCCAATACCAAGCGCACGCTGGAGTTTGTCATCGAGGAACGCCGGGCGGCCCTGGCACTGATGATCCGTGAGCAGAGCTACGAGTCCCTGGCCAGCAATGAAGCGCTGGCCGTTGCATTGCAGAACCTGAACAACTCATTTGGGGGATTTGTCGATCTGGGGTTGATCGATGCCAGTGGTTTGCAAGCATATTATACGGGGCCGTATGATCTGCAGGACCGATCGTATCAGGATCAATCCTGGTTCCATGAGGTGGTGTTGCGGGGGACGCATGTCAGTGATGTTTTCATGGGACATCGCGACTTTCCGCATTTCGTTATTGCTATCAAACATGAGCGGCAGCCCGGCGAGTTCTACATTATCCGCGCGACGATCGATATGGATCTAATCAACCGCCAGATGGAGTTGGTGAACCGCGACCGCCAGCTCGACGTGTTTATCATTAATCAAAAGGGCATTCTTCAGACGGAGTCCGTTTTTTTTGGAAACGTATTGACGGAAGCAGACCTTGAAGTGCCGCAGGGACCGCGGACACGCGAGATCGTGGAACGGACCGAGGATGAGCTGGGACATGTCATTACGGGATTTGCCTATATCGAGGGGACACCGTTCATTCTGATGGTCAAGAAGCGCCTGGAAGCGCCGTTTGCGCATTGGGTTGGACACCGCTCGGATGTACTCTGGTTCCTTCTGGTGAGCGCGACGCTTATCTTGCTGGTGACGTGGTACGGTTCGACGAACATGACGAAGCACCTTCGTCGGGCCGATATTCGTCGCGTCCGCGCGTTTCACAATATGGAATACACGAACAAGATGGCGACGATAGGTCGTATGGCGGCCGGGGTTGCCCACGAGATCAACAACCCGATGGCTATCATCAACGAGAAGGCGGGGCTGATGCGCGATCTTGTGGGGTATGCGGATGATTTCCCGCAGCGCGAGAAGTTTTGTCAATTGGTCGATTCTATCGAGAAGTCGGTTGAGAGATGTTCGCGAGTCACACATCGGTTGCTCGGGTTCGCGCGTCGTATGGAGGTCAGGCGGGAGCAGATTGAATTGCCGGACCTGCTCAAGGAGGTTGTCAATTTTCAGCTCACAGAGATTCGACACAAGAGCGTGGACGTGCGGTATGACTTTGACAGCGATGTGCCGGCTATCGAGAGTGATCGTGGTCAGTTGCAGCAGGTGTTTCTCAATATAGTCAATAATGCGATTGCGGCTGTTTCCAAGGGGGGAACGATTGCGATTTCGGCGGCACGGCATGGCCAGAATGTTGTCGTGGCGATTACCGACAATGGCGCCGGCATTTCTCCTGAGAACGTGCGCAATATCTTCGAGCCGTTCTTCTCGACCAAGGGTGAGTTCGGCACCGGGTTGGGGCTGTCAATCACTCGGGACATTGTCGAGAAGCTGGGGGGGCGCATCGATGTTGAAAGCGAGGTGGGCAAGGGCACGCGGTTTATGGTCACACTCCCGATTGAAAAAACGAATTTCGGAGAATAGCTGTGGGTGATTTGCGAGTATTGCTGGTTGACGATGAAGAAGAGCTGGTCACGACCCTTGTGGAACGATTGGCGTTCCGGGGTATTCAGGCCGATTACGCGCTTGATGGGTACCAGGCACTGGAGAAGATGAAGTCAGGCAACTACCACGTGGTTGTGCTGGATCTGAAGCTTCCGGGTATGGAAGGTACGGACGTTCTACGTCGGATATCACATGACTATCCGGGCGTGCCGGTGCTGTTGATAACCGGTCATGGTTCTCCGATCGATGGGCCATCGATACAGATCGAAGGGGCGTTTGATTACCTGGTCAAGCCGGTCAAGCTGGATGTCATGGTTGACCGGATTCGGGAGGCAGCGGCGGCTTATGACCGGCAGTAGCAGTGACAACGGATCGGGTGTCCGCTCAGACAGCGATGTAGCTTTCTTTGGGAAGATCACGGCCTCGGTGACGCATGAGCTGAACAACGTGATTTCGATTGTTGATCAGAATGCGGGATTGCTGGACGATCTCATTGCCGGTGAGCAGCGAGGTGTGCCGCTGTCTCTGGAGCGGTTGGAGAGCGTGTCGGCGGCGATACAGAAGCAGACGCAGCGAGGATTGATGATTATCGAGCGGCTCAATAGATTTGCCCACAGCACAGATTTTGACCAAACTGAATGCGATATCAACGAGACGATCGGCAATCTGGTGGAGTTGACCCGACGGCTTGCCAGCCTGAGGCGCATTGAGTTGGATTATCATTCAGCGCCAGTGGCCTTGTCGGTAACGGGCAGTCCGCTGGTGTTGCAGCGGGCGGTGTTCGCAGTGATGGGGCTGGCGATAGATGCCGGTGTTGTTGGATCGGTCATTGACATACAGAATGGTATAGAAGATGATTTCGCCACTATTGCGATTCTCTTCGAGAGTGAACGGCACCTGGGCGATGAGCAGGCCGCCGAGAGCCGCAGCGTGGTAGAGAAGCTTGGTGGACGGCTGGGGATTGAGGGTGATAACGGGAGAACACGGTTGGTCATGTGGCTGCCGAAACGGCTGACAACCTGATTGTCGGTGTTTGAAGTTGAACAGAGCGAGTATCGGAAAGGACCAATAGAT
>CAZXRO010000110.1:3524-8556 GCA_964642435.1 uncultured Ignavibacteriales bacterium | reverse complement strand
TCAGGGATGGAGTTGATCCGACAGATCAAGCAGTCGCACCCGCATACCGAGAGTATTCTCTTGACGGCCTATGGGTCGATAGAAAGCGCGGTGGAGGCTATTCATGCCGGCGCCTATGACTACGTGACCAAACCGTTTACCAACGAGCAGCTCTTGCTCAAAGTGAGCAAAGCGGTGGAACGTCATGACATGCGTTCGGAGTTGACCGCCTTGCGGGCACACGTGGCAATGAGCTACGGGTTTGACAATATTGTTGGTAACGCCTCCGAGATGCGCAAACTCAAGGAGACCGCCAAGCGTATTGCCCCGACAGACATCACGACCCTGATAACCGGGGCCTCGGGCACCGGTAAGGAGCTTCTGGCGCGTGCGATTCATCATCACTCCCAACGACGCACCAAACCGCTGATAACGATCGACTGCTCGACCATTCCGGAGCCGCTGTTTGAGTCTGAACTCTTCGGGCACACCAAGGGCGCCTTTACGACAGCAGTAAACAACCGTCGCGGGCTTCTGGAGGAAGCCGATGGCGGCTCGGTGTTTCTTGATGAGGTGAACAATATTCCGATTTCGGTCCAACCAAAGCTGTTGCGGTTTCTGCAGGATTCGGTGATTCGCTCGGTGGGGAGTTCGGTATCGCGGAAGGTGGATGTGCGGATAATTGCGGCCACGAACCGTGACCTGGCCGAGCTGGTGGCCGATGGGCGCTTCCGGGAGGACCTGTACTACCGCTTGAACGTTATCCCGCTGCGAATCCCCGACCTCGCTGAGCGGGCGGAGGATATCCCGGTGCTGGCCGATTACTTTGTTCGTCGCATGGCGCAGGAAATGGAACGCCCCTCGTTACAAATCACTCCGTCGGCGCTGGACAGGCTGCTCAATCATCACTGGCCGGGCAATGTCCGCGAGCTGGAGAACACGCTCAAGCGGGCGGCAGCGCTGTGTCGGAATGACATGATTGACAGCGAGGCTATCATTTTCGTGGCATCGCGCATTCGCCGGGAGTCTATTGCGCTGCCGGTCTCGGCAGAGAATGGCAGCGGTGACGGGTTGCTGGAGGACACACAGCGCTCACTAATCAAAAGAGCGCTCGCCGAAAACGATTGGAACTTCACCCAGACGGCTCAGGAACTGGGAATCGGCCGGACGACCCTGTGGCGTAAGGTGAAAAAGTACAATCTCAAAAAGGAGCAGGCCGAGACGGCCTGAGGGGGGAGTATGGATCACCTGCAACCGGGTAGGAAGCGCGCCTACCTTAGCGAGGGGCCGCCGCCGATCAAGGTCGATGTGGAGCGCCTGCTGAATCATGAGGTTTCAATTACCGAGGCGTTTGGTGAGTTCACCAAGGCACTCGGAGAACATTTCGATATCAATCGCGGGGTATTGATTCTTCGCGAGCCGGATTCCGAGGCATTATCGGCTGTGTCCACCTGGCGCGAGGGGGTGCTGGTGGATGGGCTGATGATCAATCTACCGCGGGACAGTTCGTTGTTTGAGAAGGTATCCGACGACGGTTGCTGTTACACGGAGAATTTCTGCGGTGCCTTCAGCGGGAATTTCTTCGAGCGCAAGTTGCTGCTGGATGAAAACTCGCGATCATTTGCGGTGCAGCCGCTCAAAGTCCACGGCGAGGTGATCGGGTTGATCGGGTTCTCCAGCGAACGGCCCACGGCGTTTGCCATGTTCGAGGAGGGGGTGGTGGAGGACCTGGCGCGCAGATTCGCGGAGATTGTCGAGGCAAAGACGAACGGTCGTTAGGGGAGCGTGGGGAGGAATGGCGCGTGATTGTTGGCCCGCCGTTGCTTCGGTGAGGTCTTCCGAGACGTGGCCCTTGTGTGCGGCAGGCCTCCCGGCCAGCCCGGGCATCCTTCCCTGCATCCAAACTCAACCCATGACGCCCACACCACGCCAATTCATCTTCCACCCAGAAGGGCAACACCGCGCAACCGAGGGGCATCCTCTGTGGCACTCGACAACAAACCGAACAAAGGAAGCCACCTGAAGAGTGGGCCACCGGGCCGCCACTATCTCTATGCCTCCGGGCCTTCCGGATACCGTAGTTCACCTTTGTAATTGGGATACAGCTCGAACAGGAAGCAACGTTGCTTGGAAGTGGTTTCGCCAAAGACCAATATACTACCTACCTTGATGTCTTCTCTCCTGATTGACTTTGCAAGTAAAGGAAGGTCAAGTCGCATTTCCTGCTGGATATGAATGACAACAGAAAGTTCAGGGGCTTTACCATATCTTCCGACTTTTGAACAAATGAAGTCTGACAGGTCTTCGGTGGTCGCATTCGGTGCCCGCGTGTATCTCTTCACTTGCACCCGCATAGGTTCCTGCGGATTAGCACTGTCGACAATCACGGTATCGAAGTTTTCACCGTCGGCAATGGTGCGGGAGGCAAACAGTTCAGTGAGCATCAGCTTATGACCTTGTTTCAGAGATGGAAACCCTATCAGGAACTCTTTCTGTCGTTGAGACTGAAGGAATTGACCCACTACCCATGTGATGAAGAGTTCGTGCGTCTTGGCCCTTTGGTATGCGTGTGGGTCTTGTCCGTGCAGAAACCTGTATACCTCACCAAGCGAATAGTAGTGACCATACCAAATCTGTTTTTCATCCATAAACCGACCTCTGATTAGATTCCGAAGATCCTTCTGAGAAGATAGTCATAATTATGGAGAGTTCCATCACAAACAGACGCTACTCAGTGACCGGTCCAGAACACTCGACGTACTGTATGTAGCGGTAGGCCCTCCCTGTGATTTCCTGCCCTTCCTTTTGCGCGGGAATCTCCGCCAACTTCCCACTTGAGACTGTTCGCTAAAATCCGTATCTTGCCCTCGGAGCGCACACGAATGCAGAAACAAACCTTCACAAGACCCGAGGAAATCAAGCCTGTCATCGGTCTGAGTCCCGGGCGGCAACTCGAGCTGTCTCGCCCGTTGGTGATGGGCATCGTCAATGTCACCCCGGACTCCTTCAGCGACGGCGGTCGGTATCTCGATACCCAACAGGCAGTTGCCCGCGCCTTGCAGTTGCTCGACGAGCAAGCGGACATTATCGATATCGGCGGCGAATCTACCCGACCGGGCGCAGACCAGGTGACGCTGGAGCAGGAGCTTGAACGTGTGATACCCGTCATAAAGGTCGTGCGCTCCAGCAATCCTGAAGCGATTATCTCGGTCGATACGTACAAGGCCGAGGTAGCCCGTCAGGCATTGCAGGCTGGTGCTGACCTGGTCAACGATGTGTCGGCGCTCCGGTTCGACGCGGAGATGGCCGGTGTGATTGCCGAGCACAAATGCCCGGTTGTCCTGATGCACATGCAGGGCACCCCGCAAACCATGCAGCAGAACCCGCACTACGATGACTGTGTGGGCGAAATCGCCGATTTCTTCGAGGAGCGGCTCTCTTTTTGCAGCGATCACAATATCGACCGCGCTCGCGTCATACTCGATCCCGGAATTGGTTTCGGCAAACGGTTGTCTGATAACCTCGAGATACTCGGCAATTTGACTGAGTTCAAGCGCTTCGGCGTGCCGTTGCTGGTCGGTGCCTCGCGCAAAGGGTTTATCGGGATGTTGAATTCCAGCGCCGGGCAGGCCGATACAAGAATAGGAGGGTCGATAGCCGCCGCCGTGCTGGCTGTTGTCCGGGGTGCCGATATTGTGCGCGTTCACGATGTCGCCGCTACGGTTGAGGCCCTCAAAATCGTCCAGGCTATTGGGAGTCATACGTGACACTGTTTGAGATAGATTTTGTTCGTTTCGGTATCAAGGATGCGATCGATGTCGCTATCGTATCATTCATCCTGTACCAGATGCTCAAGCTGATCAAGGGGACTCGCTCGGCGCAGATTATGGTCGGGTTGCTTCTGTTGGCCGGGGTGGCCTTTGTGTCATTCTGGTTTCGCCTCGAGGCGCTCACCTGGTTGTTTTCCAACCTGGCCACATTTGGCCTGATTGTCCTGGTTATCGTTTTCCAGCCCGAACTGCGCAACGTACTGGCCCGTTTTGGCCAAAACCGTCTCATGCGCCGGTTTATGCCGCTGGAGGGGCAGCGTGCTATCGATGAGGTTTCCCGCGCCGCGCTGCGGTTGTCCGAACTCAACTATGGTGCCCTGATTGTTATTGAACGACGAACCGGTCTGCGCAATTTTGCCGAGTCCGGCAAGCAGCTCTCGGCCCGCCTCTCCTGGGAGGCGCTCGTCACGCTGTTTACGCCATACACTCCACTTCACGATGGCGCCGCTATTGTCTCTGGTGACTATATCACGGCCGCGGCGTGCTCGTTGCCATTGACCACCAACCAACGCTACCGCAAGCTCTTCGGCATGCGCCACAAGGCAGCTATCGGTGTCACCGAGGTGTCCGATGCTGTTGTGATTGTTGTCTCCGAGGAGACCAGCGAGATCTCGATTGCCTTCAACGGGATTCTTGATTCAGAGATTCCGAAGTCGGAGTTCAAGGAACGTCTGGCCGGTTATCTCGAACAGTGATTCCTCGTTTGACAACCGCCACCGGTAGCGCTATTTTGCCCGCTCGTTGAGACGGCTGCACGACTGAACCAACGGCTGATAAACCCTGGAATAGAAACCGGACAATGCCCGACCTGTCACACATACGCAACTTCTCGATCATCGCCCACATCGACCATGGCAAGTCAACCCTGGCCGACCGGCTGCTGGAGTCGACCCAGACACTTACTGTCCGGGAGATGAAGCACCAGGTGCTCGATTCGATGGATCTGGAACGTGAACGGGGCATAACGATCAAGGCGCATGCTATCCGGCTTGCCTACAAATCAGTCGACGGTCACACGTACACGTTCAATTTGATCGACACCCCCGGGCATGTCGATTTCACCTATGAAGTCAGCCGCGCCTTGTCCGCCTGCGAGGGCGCGATACTGGTGATCGATGCTTCCCAGGGGATTGAGGCGCAGACGTTGTCGAATCTCTACCTGGCCATGGAGAACGATTTGGAGATTCTGCCCGTGGTCAATAAGATTGATCTGCCCAACGCCC
>CAZXRO010000110.1:0-3514 GCA_964642435.1 uncultured Ignavibacteriales bacterium | reverse complement strand
TAGTTGAGGATGTCGTCCACCTGCTCGGTTGCAAGCCCGAGGAAGTCATTCGATGCTCTGCCAAGGATGGGACAGGTATCCCCGAGTTGCTGGAGGCGATCGTTCGAGCCATCCCGGCTCCGACCGGTGATCCCCAGGCACCATTGCAGGCGATGGTTTTTGATTCTGTCTTTGACACCTATCGCGGAGCAATGCCGGTTGTCCGTGTTTTCAATGGTACCCTGCGCAAAGGGGAACGGATCAAGTTCTTCTCTACCAACAAGACCTATGATGCCGATGAGATCGGCACGCTTCGCCTCAGGCTGGTTCCGGGGGAATCTCTCGCTGCCGGAGAAGTGGGCTATCTGTTTGCCTCAATCCGCGAGGTCGCCGACACCAAGATTGGCGACACGATCACTTCTGCTGACCGTCCTGCGGACAGGCCACTGGAGGGGTTTGTCGATGTCAAGCCGATGGTCTTCTCCGGCCTGTATCCTGCTGTTGCCGAAGATTTCACTGAGCTTCGGGAGGCTCTGGAGCGGCTCAAGCTCAATGATGCCTCGCTTGTCTTCACGCCGGAGTCATCAACCGCCCTGGGTTTCGGCTTCCGTGTGGGATTCCTCGGCCTGCTGCATATGGAGATCGTGACGGAACGCCTCTCGCGCGAATACGACCAGACCATTATCAACACTGTACCCAATGTCGAGTACCACGTGTACAAGACCGATGGTGAGATGGTGCTTGTCGACAATCCGGCCCAGATGCCTCCGCCGGGTGAGATCGATCATGTCGAGGAGCCATATGTCGAGGCCACGATTATGGCTCCCGATGACTATATCGGAGCCATCATGAAGCTGGCCACTGAGCGCCGAGGCGTCTATCGAACCACTGAATATGTTGCTCCCAAACGGGTCGGTCTCAAGTTTGCTTTTCCGCTGGCGGAGATCATATTTGACTTCTACGACCGCCTGAAATCATCGACCCGCGGCTATGCCTCGTTTGATTACGAAGTCCCCTACTACCAGCGCTCCACTCTGGTCAGGCTGGATATCCTCATCAATGGTGAGGAGGTCGATGCTCTCTCGGTGATCATTCATCGGGAGAAGGCCTACCAGTGGGGTCAGAGCCTGAATGAGAAGCTGCGTAAGCTCATCCCACGCCAGATGTTCGAGGTCGTGATACAGGCTGCTATCGGTAGTCGAATCATCAGCCGCGCCACGGTGCGCCCGTTGCGCAAGAATGTCACGGCGAAGTGCTATGGTGGTGATATCACGCGCAAGCGCAAGCTTCTCGAACGTCAGAAGGAGGGCAAACGGCGCATGAAGCAATTCGGCAAGGTGGAGATACCCCAAGAGGCATTCCTGGCGGCGCTAAAGGTGAACGAGTGACGCCTGACGGTGGTTACAGCAGCAGGAAACGGCTGGCCCGATCACGTGTACAAGCTTCTGAACCTCCAGTCGACAGGAAAGAACATATGCCGAACAGGAAACGCCCCGGTCTCAATGCACTTCTGACTGCCTTCATACTGGCTGTGATTGTCCTGATCGCCGGCAGTCCGGCTCGGGCCGCCTCGCTGCTGATCCCCATGGACCTGAGCCAAAGTGATCACCTGAAAGCCTACGGCGTTGTCTACAAGGCACTTGAAACGGGCCACAAAGGCGAATGGCTGCTCAATTATCGCGGTGGTTCCTTTATTGTTGACCGTACCACGGAAACCACCGACCTCTGCCTGCTCGCCGGTGTGTCCTACGAAGAGATCTCTTCCGGACAGCTTGCCGACATTTACCGCCAGATCGAGG
Organism: uncultured Ignavibacteriales bacterium; assembly: GCA_964642435.1. Lineage (GTDB taxonomy): Bacteria > Zixibacteria > MSB-5A5 > GN15 > FEB-12 > WJKG01. The sequence goes on along the minus strand of CAZXRO010000110.1, from coordinate 1,736 downwards.
TGGAGAACATGGAACGAGCGGAGCTGGAAAAGGCGCCCAGTATCGCTGTCTATTCCCCTCCGAATGCACAGCCGTGGGACGATGCCGTGACGCTCGCGCTCAACTACGCCGAGATCAAGTTTGACATTTTATATGATGAAGAGATTCTTGCCGGTGACCTTGAGGAGTATGACTGGCTGCACTGCCATCACGAGGATTTCACCGGTCAATACGGGAAGTTCTATGCTGCTTTTCGTAACGCTGTCTGGTATCAGGCCGATGTGGCGCTGAATGAGGAACTTGCCCGCAGCCTCGGCTATACCAAGGTATCGGAGATGAAGGGCGATGTTGCCATGACGATCTATGACTTCGTCCGCCGCGGAGGCTTTTTGTTCTCCATGTGTTCGGCTCCGGAGACGATCGATATTGCTCTCGCTGCGGCCGGTGTCGATATCTGTCCGACGGCGTTCGATGGAGACCCGGTCGATCCCCAGGCGCAGCAGAAGCTGGATTACTCCGCTACGTTCGCATTCGAGAACTTCACGCTGGTGTTCGATCCGATGCTCTACCGCCATAGCAATATTGACACCTACCCCGACCGCCTGGTCAGGTTCAGCCGAGAGAAGGAGGACTATTTCTACCTGTTCGATTTCGCGGCCAAACTCGATCCGGTGCCGACCATGCTGGTCCAGAATCACGTCAATGCAGTCGATGGCTTCATGGGGCAGACGACCGGTTTCCGGAAGTCGCTGCTGAAAGAGCACGTCACAATCCTCGGCCAACCGGACAATTTCGATGAAGTCCGGTATGTCCACGGTAATCTCGGCCGGGGTACGTTCACCTTCCTTTCCGGCCACGACCCTGAGGACTATCAGCACATGGTTGGCGATCCCCCCACCGAACTGAACCTGTACAAGAATTCGCCCGGCTATCGGTTGATTCTCAACAACGTGCTCTTCCCCGCCGCCAAGCGCAAAGAGCGCAAAACGTGATCCGACAGCGCAGGTAAGTAATTGACACTTACCTCGCGAAGTCTCTACATTCGTTCTCAATGACACACTACGACCGCACCTTCATAGCCATCGACTACGGCTCGCGTCGTATCGGCCTGGCCAAGAGTGATCCTATGGGCATGATCGCCTCGGCGCTGACAACGCTGGAGGTGTCCTCGGACGCTGATGCCCTCAAGCGGCTCGAGCAGGTCATCGGCGAGTACGAGCCCAACGCACTGGTGATTGGCTACCCATTGCTGCAGTCCGGTGACAAGAGCGCCAAGTGTCTTGAGATCGACGGTTTCGTTGAGGGTCTCAAGAAGATCTTCTCGGGGCCGATACACCGGGTGGATGAGCAATACACCTCGCAGGAGGCAGCCGACATCATTCATGCTCATGGCAAGAAGGTAGGACAGGACAAACGTCGTCTGGATCGGCTGGCCGCGGTGGTAATCCTGCAGCGTTTTCTCGATGAACTGCCACCACAGACCGACTCCGGCGTATAAGTGAGCGACAGCAGATCATGCAGCCACAACAGACAAGGAGCGTCAATCAATAGCTGATAACACCATGCTCAAACGCGTTCTCATAGGCATTGCCGGCGGCATTGTGCTGCTGCTGGGATACTTGACGATCCTCTACACACAGAGCGTCAACCTGGACGACCGTACCGTCACCGTCATCGTCAAGGAGGGTGACAGCTTTGCCCGTATCGCCGGCCGGCTTCTCGATGAGGGCGTGGTCAAGTCCCGCCTGATGCTCACC
>CAZXRO010000109.1:1060-8624 GCA_964642435.1 uncultured Ignavibacteriales bacterium | reverse complement strand
CCCCATCCAGGTTCCTCCAGCTTCCAGGTCTTTACCCGCAAGGAGCGTACCGAGGATGCCAAGAAGCAAGAGAAGCTTGACGTAGCCGAAATCAAGAAAAACTACAACAAGCTGATCAACGATATCGTGAAACTGCGCAACAAGCGTATCGGAGAACTGCTTGAAGGACACAGCTCGCAGACTATCCGTTCCACCGCCGATAACTCGGTCGTGATTCGGGCCGGGCACAAGTTCAAACAGGAGTTCTTCGATAACTTCGACTTCGATACCGTCGTGGCCCCCGATGGCTGGTCCGATAACGACTCCACCAACAAGCACGTCGAGAATGTGCTGCTGGAAGCAGCCCGGCTGATCGAGGACAAGAAGGCCGAAATGGAGATCGAAATCGACAAGATCGTCCGCGGCGCTGAGCTGCCCCCCGGTGTCAAGCAACTGGTCAAGGTGACGATCGCAATTCGCCGCAAGATCTCTGTCGGTGACAAAATGGCCGGTCGCCACGGTAACAAGGGCGTCGTGTCCAAAATCGTACCAATCGAGGACATGCCCTTCCAGGAAGATGGGACACCGATCGATGTCATCCTCAATCCGCTCGGCGTACCATCTCGTATGAACGTCGGACAGATCATGGAAACCCATCTTGGATGGGCCGCCGAGAAGCTCAATCAATATATCGCAACACCAGTCTTCGAGGGACCGTCCCCCGATGACATCAAGGCCAAACTCATCGAAGCCAACCTCCCGGACACGGGCAAACTTGTGCTTCAGGATGGCCGCACCGGCGATATCTTCGATAACCCGGTGACTGTCGGTATCATCTATATCATGAAACTGTCCCACCTCGTGGATGACAAGATCCACGCCCGGTCCATCGGTCCTTACTCGCTGGTTACCCAGCAACCGCTCGGTGGTAAGGCCCAGTTCGGTGGACAGCGTTTTGGTGAGATGGAAGTGTGGGCGCTCGAGGCCTACGGCGCCGCCTATACGCTTCAGGAAATGTTGACGGTCAAGTCCGACGACGTCAAGGGACGCAGTCGTATCTACGAGGCCATCGTCAAGGGCGAAAACCCGCCGGAACCGGGATACCCCGAGGCCTTCAATGTGCTCATTAAAGAGCTGCAGGCGCTTGGCCTCGATGTCAAGTTGATCGAGAAATAGGCGGGATGTTTGGGAGATTCAGTCGTCCCCTGCGGGAGGACGAAGCGCATAAAGGAGCTATCATATGGCTGATATGACAGGCAAGAGCACTGCCCAGAAGCGTGGCCAGGCGGAATTCGCCGCCATCCAGGTGCAGATTGCATCGCCGGAAACCATCCTGTCATGGTCCTACGGTGAGGTAACCAAGCCGGAAACCATCAACTACCGCTCGTTTAAACCCGAGCGCGATGGTCTGTTCTGCGAGCGGATATTTGGCCCCGTCAAAGACTGGGAATGCAATTGCGGGAAATACAAGCGGATCCGCTTCCGCGGCATCGTCTGCGATCGCTGCGGGGTAGAGGTTACCGAGTCAAAGGTCCGTCGCGAACGCATGGGTCACATCGAACTGGCTGTGCCAGTGTCTCATATCTGGTACTTCAAATCGCTGCCGTCGCGCATCGGTAATATGCTCGATCTGTCCATCCGCGATCTCGAAAAAGTGCTCTACTATGAGTGCTACGTCATGATCGATCCTGGCAACTCCTCCTACTCCAGCGGTGATATCCTCACCGAAGAGGAACATATCGACCTGGAGGAGGCCGGCAAGTCGTTCGACGCTCGCATGGGCGCCGAGGCTGTCCGCGACATGCTCGCAAGGATCGACCTCGATGAAAACGCCGCTACCCTGCGCGCACAGGCCAAAGTGGAGACCTCCATCCAGCGCAAGAAAGACGTCCTCAAGCGCTTGCGGATTATCGAGTCCTTCCGCGGCTCGGAAAATCGCCCCGAGTGGATGGTCATGTCGGTTATTCCCGTCATCCCCCCGGACTTACGACCCCTCGTCCCGCTGGAGGGCGGCCGCTTTGCGACGTCTGACCTCAACGATCTCTATCGGCGAGTGATCAACCGCAATAACCGCCTCAAGAAACTTATCGATATCCAGGCCCCTGAAGTTATCCTGCGCAACGAAAAGCGGATGCTCCAGGAAGCTGTCGATGCCCTGTTCGATAACGGCCGACGCACCCACTCGGTGCGCGGTGACTCCAAGCGCCCGCTGAAATCCCTGTCCGATCTGCTCAAGGGCAAGCAGGGGCGCTTCCGCCAGAACCTGCTCGGTAAACGCGTTGACTACTCCGGACGCTCCGTCATCGTGGTCGGACCGGAACTCAAACTGCACCAGTGCGGTTTGCCGAAGAACATGGCGCTGGAACTCTTCAAGCCCTTCATCATTGCCAAGCTCGAAGAAAAGGGCTACGTCCAGACCGTCAAGTCGGCCAAGAAGCTCGTCGAGCGCGAACGGCCCGAAGTGTGGGATATCCTCGAAGAAATCATCGAGGACCACCCCGTCATGCTCAACCGCGCACCAACCCTGCACCGTCTCGGTATCCAGGCCTTCTATCCCGTACTGGTCGAGGGCAAGGCTATTCGTCTGCACCCCTTGGTGTGTGCTGCCTTCAACGCTGACTTCGATGGTGACCAAATGGCCGTCCACGTGCCGCTGTCCTTCGAGGCACAGCTCGAGGCTCGCGTCCTCATGCTGTCCACGAACAACATCCTCGTCCCGTCGTCCGGACGCCCCATCGCTATCCCCAGTCAGGATATTGTGCTCGGGTCTTACTACCTGACCAAGCCCAAGGATGGTGTCAAGGGAGAGGGGATGGGCTTCTTCTCAGCCGATGAAGCACTTGTCGCTCACGATGCCGGCCACGTGGACTTGCACGCCAGGATCCAGGTACGCATCGATAGCCACCTGGTCGAAACTACACCGGGTCGCCTGATCTTCAACAGCATCCTCCCCAAGGGCATGCCGTTCTTCAACGACATAGCCAACAAGAAGAAGCTGGAAAGCCTCGTCGGTCAGTGCTACTGGCTCCTCGGCAAGACGACCGCCGCTAACTTCCTCGACCAACTCAAGGAAACCGGCTTCGAATACGCCACCCGGTCCGGTGCCACCGTCTCTCTCTCTGACCTGGTCGTACCCGATGAAAAGAATGAATTGATCGAGGCTGCCCGCAAGGAAGTAGCCAAGATTCAGAAACAGTACTCGCGCGGTGTTATTACCAATGGTGAGCGCTACAACCAGGTTATCGATACCTGGACACGCACCACCAATAAGATCGCCTCGGTGATGTTCGAAAACCTCAAGATCCAGGACCAGGGGTTCAATCCCGTCTTCATGATGGCCGACTCCGGCGCTCGTGGTTCCAAGGAACAGATTCGACAGCTCGCCGGAATGCGCGGTCTGATGGCGAAACCGCAGAAGAAGATCACCGGCGGCGTCGGTGAGATCATCGAGAATCCCATCACCGCTAACTTCCGCGAGGGACTCACCGTCCAGGAGTACTTTATCTCCACCCACGGTGCCCGCAAAGGATTGGCCGATACCGCTCTGAAGACCGCCGATGCCGGTTATCTCACCCGCCGACTCGTCGACGTTGCCCAGGATGTTATCATCCGCGAACTGGACTGCGGAACCATCATGGGACTGGAAACTCGAGCGCTGAAAGAAGGTGAGGAAGTCATCGAATCCCTCTCCGATCGTATCCTCGGTCGCGTTGCCCTCGATGACGTCTATGATCCGATCAGCGATGAACTCATTGTCGAATCCGGCGACGAAATCCGCGAATCCCAGGCCGAGGCCATCGAGGAATCCGGTATCGAAACCGTACGTATCCGTTCGGTGCTCACCTGCGAGTCCAAGTACGGCGTTTGCGCCAATTGCTATGGTCGTAACCTCGCCACCATGGAAATGGTTCACGTCGGCGAAGCCGTCGGCGTTATCGCCGCTCAGTCGATCGGTGAGCCGGGTACACAGCTCACCCTGCGCACCTTCCATATCGGTGGTACCGCCGAACGTATCTTCGAGCAGTCTCAAGTCGAGGCCAAGCAGGATGGCACCATCAGGCTGGAGAATATCAAGGGCGTAGAGCGCGATGATGGCACCCTGATCGTCACCAGCCGTGAAGGCATCGGCGAAGCCCACATCGTCGACGACAAGGACCGCGTGCGAGCACGATTGAAAGTCCCCTATGGTTCGCACCTTCTCATCAAGGACGGCCAGCAGGTCAAAAAGACCGATATCGTCTACGAATGGGATCCGTACACCGGCACTATCGTCGCCGAAAAGACCGGTAAGGTCGTCTTCAAGGACATCATTCGCGACATCTCCGTCCGTGAGGCTACCGACGCCACAACTGGCAAAATCCAGCTCATCATCACCGACACCAAGGACAAGACACTCTTCCCGACCATTCTTGTCGAAAGCAAGGAAGGGAAGACTCTCGCCAGCTACCGAATTCCGACCGAGGCCCAGCTTCAGGTGCAGGACGGTCAGGAAATTACTGCCGGCGACACCCTGGCCAAAATGCCGCGCGTCATCGCCAAGTCGCGCGATATCACCGGCGGTCTGCCGCGCGTAGCCGAGCTCTTTGAAGCCCGGCGCCCACACGACCCCGCCGTCGTTTCCGAGATCGAGGGTATCGTCGAGTTCGGTAAGGTCGTTCGCGGTCAGCAACAGGTCATCGTCAAGGGCGAGCAGGAAGAAGAACGCGAATACCTCGTTCCCTACGGCAAACACATGATGGTCCATGCCGGCGATAAAGTCCAGGCCGGCGACCGACTGTGTGACGGCGCCATTGATCCGCACGACATCCTGAATATCCTCGGCGTGTTCGAGGCTCAGGCATACCTCGTGAACGAAATTCAGGAGGTCTATCGCCTGCAGGGTGTGAAGATTAATGATAAACACATCGAGGTTATCGTCCGACAAATGATGCAGAAAGTGCAGATTGAGTCGATCGGCGACACCAACTTCCTCGAGGGCGAACGCATCGACAAGATCAAGTTCGCCGAGGAAAACGCACGCGTTGTGGCTGAGGGTGGGGAACCTGCAACCTCGAAACCGCTGCTGCTCGGCATCACCCGGGCATCGCTCACCACCGAAAGCTTCATCTCTGCAGCCTCCTTCCAGGAGACAACCAAGGTACTCACCGAGGCCGCTGTCTCCGGTAAGATCGACTACCTGCTCGGACTGAAGGAGAACGTTATCATCGGTCACTTGATACCGGCTGGCACCGGCATTCAGCAGTACAAGACCATGGAAGTTATCGAGGAAGAAGAGCCCGAGGAAGAGTCTGAATCGGTGAGTGAAACAGCTACCGCCGCAGGCGATATTTTTAACAAAAACCCTTGACAGAAATCGACCTGACGTGTACTATGTGAATCTGTCTGTTTGATAGTAAACTATTGATGAGGTGCGTAATTGCCGACGATAAATCAACTGGTTCGCAAAGGTAGAAAGCGAATTCTGGAAAAGAAAAAGACACCGGCGCTCAGCAGCTGCCCGCAGAAACGAGGCGTCTGCACCCGTGTCTATACATCGACGCCAAAAAAGCCCAATTCTGCGTTGCGCAAAGTGGCCCGTGTTCGCCTGACCAACCAGATCGAGGTGACTGCGTATATCCCCGGTGAGGGACATAACCTCCAGGAACACTCCATTGTGTATATCCGGGGTGGCCGTGTCAAAGACCTGCCAGGCGTCCGCTATCACATTATCCGTGGCAAAATGGACGCCTCAGGAGTGGCTGACCGTAAACGCAGCCGCTCGAAGTATGGAACCAAAAGACCTAAATAACGAATGAGTTGAGAATATGTCCCGACGCGTAAAACCGCCCAAACGGGGTGTAACCCCGGACTACAAATATAATGATCGACTGGTCACGCAGTTTGTAAGTTGCCTTATGAGAGGCGGCAAACGCTCGACTGCCGAGCAGATCATCTATTCCGCTATGGATACACTGGAAAAAAAATCCGGCCAGCCCGCGCTGGAAGCGTTCCATTCCGCGGTCAATAATGTGAAACCGGTACTCGAAGTGAAATCACGGCGAGTCGGCGGCGCAACTTATCAGGTCCCGGTCGAGGTACGCTCCGATCGAAGGACAGCTCTCGCCATCCGGTGGCTGATAAGTTTTTCCCGCTCTCGTGGTGGTAAATCTATGGCCGAGAAGCTCTCAGCTGAATTGCTGTCCGCTTCCAATAACGAAGGAGGTGCGATCAAAAAGAAAGAGGATACGCACAAGATGGCTGAAGCCAACAAGGCTTTTGCCCATTTCCGGTGGTAGGGCTCTCCCAACCCCCCTTAGTGATAACCTCTTGTCTGGGGTGACATAGTACGTGAGAATCTTCAACATATCTAAGCTTGGGTCAGTGCGGATGTAAAAACTATCTGGACATATACGGTGGTTTGTACCCTGCTGATGCGAGCTTGAACACGGTCACCCTTCTCAACGAAAATGATTGCACCGCATTAAGATAAGCTCTCTTAGTCAGGGCTTTTTTGTGTCTGATAGTATGAAACTGGACAAAATAAGAAATATTGGCATTATGGCGCACATCGACGCCGGAAAGACCACGACCACCGAGAGGATCCTGTTCTATACAGGAAAAACCCATCGCATGGGCGAGGTCCACGACGGGTCCGCCATTATGGACTGGATGGAGCAGGAAAAGGAGCGTGGTATCACTATCACGTCCGCTGCCACTACCTGTTTCTGGCGAAAGCACACTATTAATATCATCGATACCCCCGGGCATGTCGATTTCACTGTCGAAGTCGAGCGCTCCTTGCGCGTCCTCGATGGCGCCGTGGCGCTGTTCTGCGCCGTCGGCGGAGTCGAACCACAGTCCGAAACCGTCTGGCGCCAGGCCGATAAGTACCAAGTCCCCAGAATCGCCTATATCAACAAGATGGATCGGACCGGAGCCTCGTTTGCCAACACCCTCGCCATGATGAATGATCGCTTCGCAACGGCATGTGTCGCTGTCAATATTCCGGCTGGCGAAGGCCCCATGTTCAGCGGCATCATCGACCTCGTCACTATGAAATTCCGCGTCTATCAAGAGGAATCCCAGGGAGCCACGTTCGAGGACCTCGATGTCCCCGATGATATGCTCTCAACAGCACAGGAATACAGGGAGAAACTGCTCGAGGCGGTGGCCGATTATGATGATCGCCTTCTCGAGCAGTTCCTTCATGATCAGGAACTCGATCCGGCCGAGGTTATGTCTGCCGTCCGAAGAGCCACCAATGACCTCAGAATGGTCCCCGTGCTCTGCGGGTCCTCGTTCAAGAATAAGGGCGTCCAGAAACTCCTCGATGCTATCGTGGACTTCCTGCCGTCGCCCGAAGACCGCCCACCGGTCATCGGACACGACCCCAAAAGACCCGAGAAGATTATCGAGCGCCATCCCTCTACCGATGAACCGACGGCCGCTCTGGCCTTCAAGATCGTCTCGGATCCACATGTCGGCAAACTCGCCTATGTCCGCGTCTACTCAGGAACAATCGTCGCCGGAAGCTATCTGCTGAACTCCCTGTCCGGCCACAAGGAACGTGTTGCCCGCCTCCTGCGAATGCACTCCAACAAGCGTG
>CAZXRO010000109.1:0-1050 GCA_964642435.1 uncultured Ignavibacteriales bacterium | reverse complement strand
GCGTGAGGACATTCGAGAGGCAGTTGCCGGCGATATCGTCGCCATCATCGGACCGCGAAAAACCACCACCGGCAGCACCTTGTGCGATCCCAAACACCCTATCGTGCTCGAGCAGATGACCTTCCCGGAACCGGTCGTGTCGGTCTCGATCGAACCAAAGACCCAGGCCGACCAGGAAAAGCTGTCCGATGCCCTGGTCAGGCTCGCCGAGGAAGACCCCACCTTCGTCGTCAGACAGGACGACGAGACCGGCCAGACCATTATCAGCGGTATGGGCGAACTGCACCTGGAAATCCTCGTTGATCGCCTCATGCGCGAATTCAATGTCAGTGCCTCGGTCGGTCGGCCGATGGTCGCCTACAAGGAAACCATCTCTCGCGAAGTCGATAACGAAACCCGATTCACTCGCCAAACCGGCGGCAAGGGCCAGTACGGCCACGTTGTGGTGAAGATCCGCCCGACACAGGACGGCACCGATTTCCGCTTCATCAATAACGTCAAGGGCGGCGCTATCCCCAGAGAGTTCATTCCAGCTGTCGAACAGGGGTGCCGCCAGGCAATGATTAATGGAGTTTTAGCCGGATACGAGTTGACAGGGATCGAGGTAGAGCTTATAGATGGCAGTTACCACGAGGTCGACTCCAGCGATATGTCGTTCAAGATCGCCGGTTCAATGGCCCTGCGCGATGGCGTGAAAAAAGCCGGACCAGTGCTGCTCGAACCGATTATGGATGTCGAAGTCGTGGTGCCCGAGGCCTACATGGGTGCCGTCGTCGGAGATCTCAACTCCCGCAGGGGAAAGATCAAGGGCATGGTCCCGCGCGACGATGCTACGGTCGTAGCGGTCTCCGTACCGCTCTCGGAAATGTTCGGCTACGCTAACACCCTGCGCAATATCTCGCAGGGTCGCGCTGTCTTCTCGATGCAGTTTGCGTCGTATCAGCGCGTGCCGGAAGAAGTGTCGAAGAAAGTTTTGCAAGGCGTATAGATTAGAATTGGAGGAGCTCCGCTGTTATGGCGAAGGCGAAATTTGAACGAACCAAGCCCCAC
>CAZXRO010000108.1:239-8719 GCA_964642435.1 uncultured Ignavibacteriales bacterium | reverse complement strand
GGTGATCGGGTTGGCCAGCCGCACACCCGCGAGGTCGACCGACAGGTTCACCGACCCGTTGATCCCGGACTCGTCGCGTGTCATCCGCTTGTTCTCAATGTTCACCTGACCGTAGGACGGTCCCACAAGAGCAACCAGCAGCAACGCCACGCCGGCACACACGCGCAGACACTTGAAGAAGGACATGATGGTCATGTACCAAATGTGAGCATCGCCACTGTTCCAGTCAACTGGTTTTCGCCGGTGGTTCGGTAAGGCTGAAGGACGCCTCCTCGACCTCCCTCAATGCCGTTATTCTGTCTGGTTATCCCGGGGACAATCAGCATTCACCGTGCCATAACTGCCACCGTACAGGAATGTCCAAAGGCACAGACTTAGCTGGCGAGCGATGCTGTCGATGCGTGCGAACGGCGAAACCATTTACGGGATGAAGAAGATAGATCTTGAACAAAGAAAAATACGCCCAGGAGGAGTCGAACCCCCAACCTTCTGATCCGTAGTCAGACGCTCTATCCAATTGAGCTATGGGCGCATTATCTCAAATCTGTAAGGATAAACTATTACGAATTACTGGCCCTGTTGTCAACTGTTTTACTCGCTGCATCGGCACTATAGCCCGGTACTTGACAGGGAATCCAGCACGTGCCGCGCGTGCGCCACTGCCGAGCTGTCGGCAGATCCCGTGTTCACAAATCCGCCCAGATAACCCCGCGCCAGCCGGGCCTCATCACGCGCCAAATGGGCCAACCCAAGGTAGTAAAGCGCCTTATTGAGCGCCGGGTCGAGAGCGATGACCCGCTCGAATGCCTCAATTGCCTGTGTATGATTACCCATACTCATCGAGGCCAGCCCCAGGTTGAACCAAGCCTGGGTTGAGTTCGGAGCCAGCGTGGTCAGCCGCTCGAACACCACCGACGCTTGATCCGGTTGGTTCGTCTGCAGGTGGGCATACCCGAGGTTGTTCAAGGCATTCTGGTGAGCCGGGTAGTCTTCCAGCACCTGTTCCAGAAGCGGAATCGCGTTGGCATATTTCTGGCCCATGATATAGAAATACGCCAGGTTGTATTTCAGGAGATAGTCATCCGGGTGTGCTGCCACTGCCCGTTGCTGTAACTCAATGGCACGGGCCAGATCACCCTGTCGTGCCAGAAGCATGGCCAGGTCATTCAATGATTCCGCCAGCATGGGATCCTCCTCAAGCGCCCGCCCGTACATACGGTGTGCCTGCTCGTAGCGGCCCATAGAACTCAGGATTGAGGCCTCGGCATGGTAGCCCCGAGCCGTCGAGGTCTGCGCGTACCCAAACCAGTCCACATGCGCCACCACCGACACCGCGATCAACACCAAGACCCCCACCAGCAACCGACGGGGCGCAAGTGCCTTCCGATGCCAGATCAACGTGGCGACACCGTGCGCGGCAAAGACTATCAACACCGGCACCAGCGGCAGCCGGTACCTCGCCGCGACCAGAAACAACAGAATGCTCGGCAGATAAGCCATAAGGAACAGCGCACCGACAAAACGCGGCTGATTCCACCTTCGCACCCATACCAACCCCGCCAGTGCCAGAGGGAAGATCAACCCCCAGGGGAGATAGGGCGGTCCCTTGTACAACAAGACCTGCATCAGCCGGCTCTGGTAGGCGAAATAGTAGAGATCGAAGTTGTTCGAAAGCTCATAGCCCCCCATCAGCAGGACCACTTTCTTACCCAACAGCGTCAAAAAGTGCCCCGGCCGCTCAGCAATCTCACGCAGTGCTCGATTTCGCCAGTAGCTCGACAGTTCCGCCTCCGAAAGCTCCCGTCCAACATCCGCCTCGGCCAGGCTCTCGGTATCCTCCTTGCCGCCCCACCAGTCTCGCCGCGTGTTGGGCAAGCGTGGTGAAACACCGTCGGCCTCGGGATGATTCCCGATATACAGGTTGATCCCCCCGTAGGCCCCAATCAGCACCGGTTCGCCCGCCTGAACGGTGTTGTAGACCGCCACAGGCAGGATGGGTAACGCTGTTGCCATTATCCATAGCAGCAGCGTCCGGCGCCGATCGGCACTTCTTCGGTGCACCCACCGCACCACCAGCCACACAAATACAATCGCCACAAACAGCAGGATATTCGGTCGCGTGATCGAGGCCATCCCCAGGGCCACGCCACAGAGAATCGGCCACGTGCGCCCTGCCTCATCGCTGAGTAGCCGTACCAGCGCCCACAACCCGAGCATGACCAGTGGCAGGAACAACGGTGGGGCCAGAAGCTGCGCGTCATAGAAAACCAACGTGCCATAACAGGCGGCAATTACGCCAGCGATCCGGGCTGTCCGCCGTCCGAACAGCTCGAAGGTCACCAGGTAGGTCAGTACCACCGACACCGCCCCCAGGAGAAGCTGAATCAGGCGAATCGCCCACGGCCCATCCCCGAACAAGAAGTAGACAAATCCCAGAAACAACGGGTACAACGGTGCTCGGAAGAACGGCCCCTCATAGTAAGACTCTCCCGCCGCCAGGTGCTGCGCCCATTCATGATGATAGGCCATATCAACGACCGGGTGGACAAACAGCAGGCTCTGGCTGAACTCCACGACAAACACCAGCCTTAGCGCGAGCGCCAGACCAAAGAAGACCAGACAGTCTCCCCACGGAAACTCGTGGCCTGCATGTTCTCTGCTTTCGGTCATGCCACAATGTAGCACATGCCGTATCCGAGGCAAGTGTCAACAGGGATGTACCGCGTCATGGGCAGCTCAGCCATGCCGCAAGTACCCTTACTTGGCGGGGTAGAAGTAAATGATAGCCAGTGCGATCAGGACAAAGATGAGAAAAATGAAGGCAAGCAGCGCCTTGGACTGAGGCTTCTGCTCTTGTTCCTCTGTGGTTACTTGCGGTGGGGGTTCACTTCTTTTTTTTTTGAGCTCCGCGTCGAAACGGCCAAGCCACTCGTCTTCGACTTCCAGCAACTCGGGGCTCTCGGCTCCCAGTGTGAACAGGTCAACTTCAGGGATACCGGTCTCGTCGACCTCTTCCACTGTGACCGCGATCACTGTCACGTTGTCCAGTCCGCCCTTGCCATTGGCCAGATCAACCAGTGCTTTGACCATCTCTTGGGGATTGTCACGCAGTTCGGCAGCGGTATCGAAGATCTCATTGTCACTTGCAAATCCGCACAGACCGTCCGAACACATCAGATACACCTGGCCGGGTTCGGTCCGAACCAGCCGGCAGTCAATCTCCACATTCTCACGCACACCGAGAGCACGCGTGATGATGTTCTTGCCCACCACCGAGCCGGCTTCTTCCTCGGTGAGGTTATGTGTGGCCTGCATCTCGGCGACCCACGAATGATCCACCGTCAGAGGCGTCAGGTGATCCCTGTCAAGACGATATGCCCGGCTGTCACCGACGTGCACGACCGTCATAACATCGGCCTCGGCCGTCATGGCTACTACTGTCGTGCCCATGCCGCTCTTGGCGCTGTCGGCTTTCGACTGATTGTACACCTGGCGATTGGCCAGGCGGATGCCCCGAAGTAAGAGCGAGGTTGTATCCGGCAAGGCGCGCCCCACGTGCAGCCGCTCATCGCTCAGCAGCTCCTGGGAGAATTCATTGAACACGGCGTCCAGCACGTCTCGCGCCGTCTGTGAGGCAACTTCCCCGGCCTGATGCCCACCCATACCATCAAACACCGCGAACACCCGGTTGGCGTGATCCGTGTGCAGCGTATCTTCATTCTGCTGCCTCACCTGACCTACATCTGTGCGGCCTGCTGCCACGACCTTTAGTGCCACGTCAAGGAACTCCTGTTGACGAACAATGGCATATTCCCGTGCCCTCCTTCAAGGCTGCAAATCAATCACCAAAATGAACCCCGTGCGTATTGAACACAAGCAAAAAACCCCGGGGTCGGCTCTCCACCCGGGGCTCTTTGACAAATTCGCTAAGACCACGCCTCTATTTCAGAAGCATCATCTTTCTCGATTCACTACCAAAGTCGGTGACTATTCGATAGAAGTAGACACCGGATGACAATCCTGTCGCATCGAACGGCACCTCGTGGCTCTCGGCCGGCAAGGTCCCCAGATCGTCCTGCTGGACGATTCGGCCCAGAATATCGATCACCTGCAGGCTCACCGATGAACGGCGGGCCAGCGTGAAAGCGATAGTTGTCGTTGGATTGAAAGGATTCGGGTAGTTCTGATGCAGCGCAAATCCGTTAGGAAGCGCTCCCGGACCGTCCTCGGAAACATCGGTCCCGAATTTCTCAATATACACTGAATCGGTCAGTGTCAGCGAGGTGTCGGCTCCCGAATACACCGTGAACGTGATGGTGTTGTTCGGTGGGTAGCCATTGTTCCAGATCGATGCTGTCACGTTGAAATAGACGCTAGCATTGGCGCCGGCAGCCGCATAACTGAACGAATCCTGAGGGGTCACCGTCCAGTTGGGATCGGGCGTAGTGACCGTCAGCTTGTAGAAATCAAGACCATTGCCGTCATTCTTTACCGTTACTCCCAGTTTTATCGTATGGCCGGGCACGATAACAGTGTCGTCCGGCAAGTCGACCGCCGAAAAGGCGACCGTACCTGTGGCCGCAAGCTGCACCAGCTTGATTGCCTGGTGTTCAAACGTATTGTCACCGAGTACCACCGATGCCGGACGATCATTGATCAGAAACGTGATTGAATCCCCAGC
This sequence comes from uncultured Ignavibacteriales bacterium, assembly GCA_964642435.1. Taxonomy (GTDB): domain Bacteria; phylum Zixibacteria; class MSB-5A5; order GN15; family FEB-12; genus WJKG01. Next base: position 4,038 of record CAZXRO010000108.1, on the reverse strand, counting down.
CTCGGCCCCTTGGTCTCCTGGCGTGAACGGATCCTCGCCATATACAGCCATGTTACCCCAAAGGCCCGTCTGCGTCACGGTCCACGTGCCGCATCGAATATCATCGGGATCATAGGCATCGATGACCGACCCGACCGGGATAGGCTGACCGTTGTAGGTGGTCAGGCTGTCTCGGAAAAAGGTCGAGAAGGGAGTTGGTACAATATCGTTGGCCCGGGCCAAGTCAGCACTCACAAGCGATACAGCCAGAACCAGCAATATGAAACAGTAGGTTTTTCTCACGACATGTCTATCCAGTCTATACCGGCCGGCTGGTTTCCCAGCCGGCCGGATATTGGCACTTTATTTCGCTTCAGACCCTGCTTACTTCAGCAGCGTCATCTTCTTAGTCTCAGTGTAGTTATCGGCCGACAGGCGGTAGAAATAAACACCCGAGGCAACCGATTCACCAGTGTTATTGGTGCCGTCCCACTGGACCTGGTTCAGACCGGCCTCAGCCTGACCATCGAACAGAGTCCTGACATGCTGACCAAGCAGGTTAAAGACGTCTACCTTGGCATGGCCGTTGTCAGCCATGTTGAACTCGATAGTCGTGCTGGGGTTGAACGGGTTCGGATAGTTCTGAGCCAGCGAATAGCTGTTCGGAACCTCGCCCGGACCGCTCTCGGCCGACGTCAGCGAGAAGACCTCTACCTTGTCACCGCTGCCGGTGAAGGTGAACGTCTCCTTGGTCGCGACACCATTGATCGCCAGGTAGAACTCACCACCCGGACGGATTCCATCGGTCTCGACCGTCGACGGCTCATCGGCGTAGACCGGCATGAAACCGAACTCACCGTTCTTGGCCATTACGAAATGACCAATCTTCTGACCGTCGGCTGTGTGAGCGGTGACAACCGCACCAGCCTCGACCGGCTTACCATCCAGCTGCATGTCGTAGCTGTATACGTCAACCCAGCGAGTCGTCTTGGTGACACCCGGGGCCTCAGCAGCCTTCGCGATCGGCAAGTGGCGGACGGGACGGCTCGGGATGAGTGAACCGCCGATAGCTTCCGGATAGGTCAGCACCTGGTCGCCATTTACCTTCAGCCAGTAGCCGAAGCAGGTCGACATCTCAGTCAGGTTGTTGAACAGACCCTGTCCGGGTTCGTAGACCAGACCCTCACCATCGTATCCAAGCGCCACGATCAGGTCGTCGTGGACCGAAGACAGAGCCGTCTCCGTCTCCATCGTCATCTCCGGCAGGTAGGATACGAGATTCCAACCGTTGTACAGATCGATCGGTGTCGAGGCCGGCACCGGCGCACCAGTAACCGAAAGGGTAGCACCCTCAGGATTATTGATACGAATCCAGTAGCCGCTCAGGTGATCGACCTGCCACAGCGTCGAGAACTGCAGGAAGTCCGGATCGTACGTCAGACCGCCCTGCTCGAAGCCCAAAACCACGTCATATTGACCATCGATCGAGGCCAGGACTTCTTCGATGTTATTGGTAGCCGTCTCAAGATTCCAGCTGACCAGGTTCCAGCCCTGAACCAGCTCACAGTACTTAGTCGTCAAACCACCCTCAAGACAGACATTCCACGGAGTCTCCGACGGCAGGTCGGAATCGTAGAACGCCGGATCCTGCGGGTTGGTGGCCGCCAGCGTACCGTTGATGTAGAAACGGATGATATCGCCGTCTTCAGCAGCATCAGTCCCGTAATCGTCGGAACCGTATACCGGCATGAAGCCGTACTGACCGGCCGAATGCACCAGGAACGTACCCACATGAATGTCCGTACCCGCCGTGTAGGCATCGATAACCGAACCAACCGGCACCGGGCACTCAAAGTAGGTAATCTCGCCACAGTAAGCATTCAACCAGTAGTTGGTCGTCACCCACTCGGGCACATCGGCAAGAATCAGATCAACATTCGTATCCAGGTAGTTCAAGTCCTCAGCCTTGTCAGGATAGTACAGCGGCTGAATCGCGCTACCGGTCATGTAATATGCGTAGAGGTCGAAGCTCACCATGTTGAAGTCGGTGAATTCGAAGAAGCCGTCCGCATCGGATGTAGCCGTCATCAACGCGCCACCCTCGTCGCACGGGAAGTCGGCCCACAGCTCAACAGTGGCACCAGGAATCGGGTTGCCCTCGGAATCCTTGGTGTAACCGCAGATATAGTTCGACGGCGGCTCGTCATCGACAATCACGCCCACGGTGCTCGCCGGCACTGAAGGCTCGACCTCGACCGGACCACTGCCATAATCCAGCAGGAACGCCGGGTTGGTCGCACCGGGCCACAAACCTGCATCAGCCGCCAGCATCAGGTCGTATACACCCGCCACAGCGGCGGTGTCCACCATGAAGTGCATCGTAGCCAGCATCTTCGTGTCACCAGCAGCGAGATACTGCGAGGCGTCGTCCGCCAGCACCTCAATCGAGACATACGAACCGCGAGTGGCACCAGTCTGGACATCCTTAGTCCCGAAACCGGCAACATCGGAACCCTCAAAACTGACCGAATCCAGGGTGAAGAACTGGGTATCCCATTCATACACCACCGACATGCCAGCCAGATCAGCACTGTTGCTGAAGTAAATAGGAAGCTCAAACGGCAGACCCGGATAGGCCGGCGTGTTCATTGGCAGCCACAGCGAGTCGGCGGTCGAGACGATCGGATTCACTTCCAGATTGATGACCACGAAGATCGGATCATTGGAAGCTGCATCCGAGGCCACCAGGATCGAATCAGTGTAGTTGCCCACACCAACACCGGTGACATCGATATCAACCGTCACATCCTGCGGAGTCGTGCCCGTCATCGGCGAGGGAACGATCCACGAGGGAATTACTGTCAGGCTGTAGTCAACAGCAGCGCCGCCAACTTCAGCAATATTGAACGACTGAGCACTCGGATTCACACCGACCTCGGTCGTAAAGTTCAACCCAGTCGGGTCGGCTACCAGTTCAAACACCGGCTCCGGCTCGACTGTCAGAGCAATCACGACCTCCTGGGGCGTATTGAGAGCATCAATCGCTGAGATCGGCACTGTCGCGTAATACGTGTCCGGCGTCAGACCCGTAATATCAACACCAACCATGATCGTGTCGGGAGTACTACCTGCTTCGGGAGTGAACGTTATCCAGTCCAGCCCGGTCAGGTCAGCCACGTAGGCCAGCTCCTCGTTATCAGAGGTAACCACCAGCTCCTGCGCCGCCGGATTAGCACCGTTGGCGACTGCAAGGAACGACAACGTATCAGCGCTCAGAACCAGGTTGGAACCGGCCAGCACCTCAAACGCGTCAGTGGCTGTCACGGTACCAATTCCCACTTCCTCAACACTCACGTCGTACATGCCAACATAGGCATCATCCGGAATATTCACCGAGGCAACAACCTCGGTGGTGCTGCTGGCTGAGCCGGCCACCGAGAAAGTGGTGTTCGGATTCTCGAAATGTACGATAGTATTGCTGCCCTGGCCAAACGAGGTGTAAGCACCCGTAATGGTCACGGTCAGCGTCTGGCCCTGCGTGCCCTCGGTCGGGTCGACCTGGGTGATCACAGGAGTTGTATCTTCATTCACGTTCAGCGTCACATAGACATACTGCGGTGAGTTGTCAGCCGTGGCACTGGAAACCATAATGCTGTCTTCGTACGTGCCCACACCCACGCCAGTGATGTCGATCGACACCGTGATCGTGGTCGGAGTAGTACCGCCATCCGGAGAAATGCTGATCCAGTCGGACAGCTCACTGGCGGAGAAATCGAAAGCATCACCACTGGAGGTAACATCGAATGTCTGATCGGCAGGA
>CAZXRO010000108.1:0-229 GCA_964642435.1 uncultured Ignavibacteriales bacterium | reverse complement strand
GCGTTGAACTCAAGCGCCTGAGGCGTCAACACGATGTTGTTGGCCTGCGGCTCAACCGTCAGGTTGATCTCCACCAACTGCGGGCTGTTGGTCACCAGCGGATCTGCCGAGGTGATCTCCAGCGTATCGGTGTAAGCACCATCCGCCAAAGCCGTGATATCAACAGTCACCGTGATGGCCTGCGGCGTGTTGCCCGCAGCACTTCCGGCCATGACCAATACAGGGTTGT
>CAZXRO010000107.1:0-8746 GCA_964642435.1 uncultured Ignavibacteriales bacterium | reverse complement strand
TGATGTGAATGATTGGTACAATGAATGAGCGCTTGACAATACGAGATATTTGCATATTATGACAAATATGCAAGTACATGATTGAAGGTGTTGAACGGATATGGATAGCAATACTCGTGATAGATATGAGGCCCGGGCGAGAGTAATGAAGGCGCTGGCGCATCCAACCCGGCTGTTTCTGGTCGATCAGCTCAGTGAGGGGGAGCGCTGCGTGTGTGAGTTGTCGGAGATGGTGGACGCGGACCTGTCGACAGTCTCCAGGCATCTGGCGGTTCTCCGCCAGGCGGGCATCATCCAGCAGGAGAAGCGTGGTCAACAGGTGTGGTGCAGTCTGAAGGTGCCGTGCATACTGAACTTCTTTGGCTGTGTCCAGGACGTATTGCAGGCGAATGCCCGACGTGCTCGGCAGGTGCTGACCCGTCGTTGAATGTGTCATGCAAACTGAGTTGCAGCGCTGTTGAAAGGTGTGACGACCCGTGAATTGGAAATCGCAATGGTGGATCCTGGCGTCGATGGTGGGGTTGTTCCTGCTGTTTTTCTTTTTACCCGTGGAACAGCTGGGGTTCGGCGGTCCCGTCCTGGAGGCGCTGGCGCTGGCCAAATGGTATGCGCGCGAGCATGTAATCCTGTGTTTGATCCCCGCGTTTTTTATCGCCGGTGCGATAGCTGTGTTTGTCAGCCAGGCAGCAGTGATGAAGTACCTGGGTGCCCGCGCCAACAAGGTGCTGGCCTATGGGGTGGCCTCAGTCTCAGGCGGTGTGCTGGCGGTCTGTTCTTGCACCGTCTTGCCGCTGTTTGCCGGGATTTATCGCATGGGAGCGGGAATAGGCCCAGCGACGGCGTTTCTGTATGCCGGGCCGGCGGTAAACGTCCTGGCAGTTGTGCTCACAGCCAAGGTGCTGGGTTTGGAGTTAGGCGTCGCGCGGGCGATCGGGGCGGTGGTTTTCAGTATTGTCATTGGGCTGCTGATGCACCTGATCTTTCTGAAAGGAGAAAGGGAGAAGCTGGCGGCACAGATGGCGCTGCCTGAGGAAGAGGTAGCGCGACCGCTCTGGCAGAACGTACTGTATTTCGCCTCGATGGTCGCCATTCTGGTGTTTGCTAACTGGGGAAAGCCCGATGAGACCTCGGGGTTCTTTCATATGGTGTTCCAGCTCAAGTGGTGGTTGACCGGCATCAGTGCTGCCGGGTTAGCCGCAATGCTGGTCTTCTGGTTTGAGTTGCCGCGGGTGCCGTTGGCGCTGACAGCGGCAACGGTCGGCGCACTGGCGTGGTTCTTCCCGGGTCAGCCGATGCTGGCGTTCATGGTGGGTGTGATCGGGCTTTCGGTGGTCATCAGCCGACGCAGTGACGAGTCTGGAGACTGGTTTGAACAAAGCTGGGGATTCGCGAAACAGATCATGCCGTTGCTGCTCGCGGGGGTACTGGTGGCCGGGTTGTTGTTGGGACGGCCGGGCGAGGAAGGGTTGATCCCCTCGTCGTGGATCGCCTCGTCGGTTGGTGGCAATTCGTTGGGAGCAAACCTGTTTGCCTCAGTGGTGGGAGCGTTCATGTATTTCGCAACGCTGACTGAGGTGCCAATCCTGCAGGGACTGATGGACAACGGCATGGGCAAGGGACCGGCGCTGGCGTTGCTGCTGGCGGGTCCGGCACTGTCGCTTCCAAACATGCTGGTGATACGCTCGGTGATGGGGACGAAGAAGACACTGGTGTTCATTGCCCTGGTGGTGGTGATGGCCACCATATCGGGAATAATGTATGGCGCTTTGCTATAGATAGCAGGTGGCGGGAAAGTTACGGAAAGAGGGATGAGTTACATGAGTGATTCACGCACACACTGGCGAGCGTACGCAGTGATCAGCCTGGTTGTAGTGGCTGTGATTGTGGCCGCCGCGATGATCAGCAAGCTCTGGGTGCTGACAGCTATTCCTGTCGGATTTCTCTTCGGATTCTTCCTTCACAAGGGTGATTTGTGTGGCTCGTCTGCCTTCAGTGAGATCATAATCATGCGCAGCGCGGACAAGCTGGTAGGGCTATGGATGCTGATCGTCGTGGCGATGTTAGGAATTGGGCTTCTGGATGTTATGGGATGGGTGAAGCTGAACCCGAAACCGTTGGTCTATCTCAACTATATTGTCGGAGGTGTCATTTTTGGAGTGGGTATGGTCCTGGCGGGAGGGTGTATCAGCGGTTCTCTCTACAAGGGGGCCGCGGGTAACCTCAACTCGCTGGTGGCACTGCTCGGTGTTCCGGTGGGGGTCATGATGGTTGAGTATGGACCGCTCAACGGGATACACCTGTGGATGAAGGAGCATGTGGTTACATTGGCAGGTGGAGAGAAAGTGAGTCTGTATGCCCTGGCCGGTATGCCGCACTGGTCGGTGGCAGTGGTATTCGCCGTGCTGACCGTGCTAATCGTGTTGATAGTCAGGAGAAGGGCACGTCCCGTGCCATTCTCGACAAGTGAGCACGAGCGTCGGTCCGGATTCGAGCGGGCCATGACCCGCCCGTGGAAACCGTGGGTGGCGGGTGTGGCTATCGGTTTGTTGATGGTGCCGGCATACCTGTCATCGGCGGCAAGCGGGCGCAACTATCCCCTGGGAGTCACCCATGGGGTCATGCAGGCTGAGTTGCTTCTGGTCGAGAAGGGGTTCAACCATGTGTACACCGATCGCCCGGCGGCACCGGCACGTTCCGATGAGGTCAAGGCACAGCCTGGTTCCAAGAAGATTGTATGGTGGCTGGTGGCCGGCGTGCTGAGCCTGATGCTCGGTTCCTGGGTATCGGCGCGGATGTCAAACCGGGCGAAGCTTCTACCCAAGCCGCCGGATGAGATTCTCGTTGCCTTGCTCGGAGGTCTCATGATCGGGACCGGCGCAGCCTTCGCCGGTGGCTGCGTGGTAGGCAACATCATGTCCGGCTGGGCATTGATGAGCGTGGGAACAATGCTGTTTGGGGTGGTAGTTGTTCTGAGCAACTGGGCCGCGACATATCTCTACATGATGGGCGGCCAGGGAAGAAAGTAACACGAGCACACGATTCAGATGAAGGAGCATACCGAATGAAGGAAATCAAGGTGTTGGGTCCGGGCTGCGCCAAGTGCGAACAGCTCATGCAGAAGACACAGCAGGCGGTCAGTGAGCTGGGACTTGAGTGCACGGTGGAGAAGGTCACGGACATCACGCAAATCACTTCGTATGGAGTGATGATCACGCCGGCGCTGGTGGTAGATGGCCAGGTGAAGGTCAGCGGCAAGGTGCCCAAAGACGAAGACTTGAAGAAGATGCTTAGCTAACAGCAGGAGGGTTCACAGACATGATGCGCATAGTGGTTCTTTCTATAGCAATGCTGCTTCTGGCGGTGTCATTCGGCAGTGCCGGTGACCAGCAGCAGAATGTAAGGACGGCCGATGACGGTACGGTTGCGGCCGCCGCCGACTCCTCGATGACGAGCGACCAGACGGTAGTTGTTTACTATCTTCACAGTAACCGCCGCTGTCCGACCTGCCAGAAGCTCGAGGCCTACACCAAGGAAGCCGTCGATTCGGCCTTCAGCGAGCAATTGGCCGATAGCACCGTCGTCTGGCAGGTGGTCAATTTCCAGACCGAGGGGAATGAGCACTTTGCCAAAGACTACAAGCTCTTCACTCAGTCGGTCATTCTCTCTCGAGTGGTCGACAACAAGGAAGCTGAATGGAAGAACCTGGACAAGATCTGGAAGCTTGTGGGCAACAAGGATGAGTTCTTGAGCTATATCCAGACTGAGGTTGAATCGTTCTTGCATCCAACTGAGGATCAGACCGAGAAGCAGGATGGATAGTTACCTGCTTGCGATTGGGTCGGCCTTGTGGTTGGGCATATTGACATCAATCTCGCCATGTCCGCTGGCGACCAACATCGCCGCGATTACCTTCATTGGCAAGCAGGTGGACCGGCCCTCTCGTGTGTTGCTCTCGGGACTGGTGTATACCCTGGGTCGGATGGTGACTTATGTGGCGATAGGAATGCTGGTTGTGGCCAGCATTCTGTCAATCCCAGATATTGCCATGTGGTTGCAGGAGCACATGAACAAAATCCTTGGCCCGGTCTTGCTGGTGACCGGGATTCTGCTGCTGGGCATTGTCAATCTCCGCCTGCCCGGTATTGGCGCCGGCGAAGGGCTACAAGCGCGGGTCGAAGCATGGGGGATTTGGGGCGCCGGCCTGCTGGGGTTTCTGTTTGCACTGTCGTTCTGCCCGGTGTCGGCGGCGCTGTTTTTCGGCAGCTTGATCCCGTTGGCGGTCGACTACCAGTCCAGCGTGCTTATGCCAACTGTCTACGGTGTTGGCACTGCCCTGCCGGTGGTCGTATTCGCCATTGTTATTGCCATGGGGGCGCGGTATGTGGGGACACTGTTTGCCAGGCTCAATGTGATTGAGAAATGGGCCAGGCGCATTACAGCGGTGGTATTCATCGCGGTGGGCGCGTATTTCATCTGGGCATATTTGTTACAATCAGGTTAGAAACGTCTCTTGACACTGGTGATGGGAACCGGAAGCTATATTTCGTCATTTCACGAAATATGGAAACGGGAGTCAATCACGCATAACAGTGGATAGGGCACATGAAGAGTATGGTAACCGCGCTGGCATTCCTGGTGGTGGTGGCATCATCGGGTATGGGAGGAGAGTCAAGACGTATGGTAAATTCGGAACTCGCATCCTATATTAGTGAGAGTAATGGGATGTTCGGAAGTATCCCCGACAGCCGCAAGGGGGAACTGGCGCAGATAGCGCACTACGTAACGCAGTGTCACCAGCAGGCGAAGCCTGCCAAGTTGACCTTCATCTGTACGCATAATTCACGTCGCAGCCACATGGCGCAGGTATGGGCACAGACGGCGGCAGCGTGGTATGGAATACCTGATGTGAAGACTTATTCAGGCGGTACGGAAGCGACGGCGTTCAATCCGCGCGCAGTCAGAGCGCTTGAGCAGGCGGGATTTGCAATCGAGCGGACATCGGAGTCGGACAACCCGGTCTACCGGGTGCGCTACAGCGAGACTGCACCCCCGATGGAGGCGTTTTCCAAGGTATATAACCAGTCGCCCAACCCGACCGAGGACTACTGCGCAGTGATGACCTGTTCCGATGCCGATGAGGCCTGCCCGGTGGTGTTTGGAGCAGTTGAGCGGATCTCGGTTCCGTACAAGGATCCGAAGGAGTTTGACGGTACCGAGAGGGAGTCAGAAGCTTACGCCGAGCGGTGTCGTCAGATCAGCAGCGAGATGTTGTATGTATTCTCGTTGGTGGCAGAAGCCCAGGCAGGACAGTGAGCCATGGTTACACCTGTGAGTTCCAATGTCGATGTTGGGCGTAGGCGCCCCCAGTTCGATGACAGCGTTCGCGCCTTCAGTGCCCTTGGGGACGGCAACCGATTGCGCATTGTGCTGGCGTTGCGACAGGGCGAGTTGTGCGTGTGTCAGATTGTCGCATTGCTGGAGTTGGCCAATTCGACGGTCTCGCGCCATTTGCAGATCCTTCGTGAGGCGGGGGTGATTGAATCCTACAAGCAGGGCCGGTGGGTGTATTATCGAATGGCAACCGATCCGGCCGGACGTACACTGGTGCGGGCGTTGTTGCCTATGCTCAGTATGGCCGAGGCGAGCGCGCAGGCGGCCGAGGATGAACGTCGACTGAAGCGGATTCGTCGCATCGATCCGGAACAGCTTTGTCGCACCCAATTGACCGAGGTGAAATAGCCATGCGACAGAATATTGCCGTCATTCCGCAGGAGGCAACGAGCAGGCAGTTGAGCTTTCTTGATCGATACCTCACCATCTGGATCTTTACGGCTATGGCGATCGGCGTAGCTGTTGGGCATTTCTATCCGGGTATAGCCGGGTTCTGGGATACGTTCTCGGTGGGCACGACTAATATGGCTATTGCCATCGGGTTGATCCTCATGATGTATCCCCCGTTGGCCAAGGTTCGATACGAGGAGATGGGTCGGGTCTTTCGCGATTTCAAGATACTGGGTCTGAGCCTGGTCCAGAATTGGGCGATTGGCCCGGTGCTCATGTTTGCTCTTGCGGTCGTTTTTCTTCACGATTACCCGGAGTACATGGTCGGGCTGATCATGATAGGACTCGCCCGCTGCATTGCGATGGTGATCGTGTGGAACGATCTCGCCGATGGTGATCCGGAGTACGCTGCCGGACTGGTGGCCTTCAACTCAGTGTTCCAGGTCGTGTTCTATTCGGTCTTTGCGTGGATATTCGTGACTAAGCTCCCGCCGCTGTTCGGGCTGGAGGGGGCGGTGGTGGACATCACTATTGGGCAGATTGCCGAAAGCGTCTTCATCTACCTGGGGATACCGTTCATCGCGGGCATACTAACGCGCCTGGTGCTTGTTCGAATGAAGGGCAAGCAGTGGTATCACCGCGAGTTCATTCCCCGCATCAGCCCCATCACGCTGATAGCTCTGCTGTTTACCATTTTTGTCATGTTCTCGCTGAAGGGCGAGTTGATTGTGAAGATTCCGTTTGATGTGGTGCGAATAGCGATTCCACTGCTGATCTACTTCGTGGTCATGTTTCTGGTGAGTTTCTTCCTCAGCCGAAAGGCGGGTGCCGACTATTCGCGTTCCGCGACTTTGAGCTTCACGGCGGCTTCAAACAACTTCGAACTGGCGATTGCCGTCGCTGTTGGTGTCTTCGGCATCAACAGCGGAGTGGCCTTCGCGGCGGTGATAGGTCCGCTGGTCGAAGTACCGGTGTTGATCGGGTTGGTGAACGTGTCATTGTGGTTGCGGCGCAAGTATTTCGCTGGAGAGACCATAAGGGTGACCCGCGAGACCGCGCCCTGACCTGCATCCCTCTCTTGCCGCGCACTCGATAATCTCGATAGCCCTCGAACTTCCTTTCGGGGGCTATTGTCATTTGGTCGTGCTACAGCTGTTCGCGCTATGCAACATATAGCGCTCTTCAGCCGTACATGGATGCAGCACACCACAATGATGCCTGGCTACGCAACTGGAGGTTCTATGAGATTTGTTACGCTGATAACATTCGTCGCAATCGGTATCGCTGTCATGATGCCGACCGACGCAGCTGCCGATTCCAAAGGCACAAGCGCCGTTGCCAGTCCTACCGATACTGAGCGCTTGCACAAGGCCAGGCAGTTGTTGCACAAAGGGGCCGTGCGATCAGGCTGGCACCAGGTTGACACGGTCCTCCAGCATGACCCGACAAACGCAGAAGCGCTGTACCTCAAGGGAGAGATGTCACTCGTCTATGGTAGTCGCAGCCTGCCGACAACGATTGACTCTCTGCGCAATCTCGGGCAAATCGAACAGGCGGATATTCTGTATCTCAAGCTGCTGCACTTCCTGGGCGATGGCACCTTTCTGGAGGAACTAAAGCGATGTGAGACGCAGTATCCCCAGTCACGGGAAGTCCAATACACGCGGTGGTTGTATGAAATGGAACACCGCCTGCGGCCGCTGCCGGATGCCGGCCAATTGGAGGAGCTGTCGGGGTCTATTGTGCTCGGATTCGCACCGTACAAGGCCGCGTTCTGCCGGGCGGCCAATGACTCGTATGCCGACGGCTTGCACTACCTTGAACTCCTGCATAATCATGTGGACTACCGATGGGGCATGTACGACAGCGTCTTCACCGCCAAGAACAGTGTCCCGACGTGCATCGATGTCACCGGTACCCAGGAAGTGGAATACGCCGAATGCGGGTCACAGATGGGGTTGTATCTGGTCGATGCCAACGGACGCAAACTGAAGATGTCGCTGGACTCGGGGACATCGGGCAAGGGATTTACCGTGCACCATGATTCTGTCGGCAATATGCTCCCCGGCGACACGGTGATGTACCTCGAAGACGGCATCCAGTATAACTACATGGATGAGCCTGCCGATGTGGTCATCAAGGCTGTGGACTTCATCGAGCCGAAGATGACGGCATTCCCTGTGCAGTATTTCCAAGGTGGGTTTTCGCTCGCCGATGGTTGTTTCTCGCCGTTTGCGTTTGAGGGAGTTGCCATCACCATTGATCCCATCAACAAGCGCGTCTTCCTGCATGATGCCGAGGGGCTGACCGCTTACCGAGATACGCTGCCGAAAGACCGCACGGCCTTCATGCCGCTGGTGGTTCGCAATGGCTGGCCGTACATGCCGGTTAGCATCAATGGCCACGAGGTCATGATGATGATCGAGAGCGGGTCGCGCGATGTGGGACTGAACGAGCTGGCGGTCGATCATCTGGGCGTCAACGCCTACGACAGCGCCCTGATCTGGCGGGGGGAACGCTACCCGACGGAGATGTATGATGCCGTGATGACGGTGGGACCGTTCGAGTACGAAATCAAGAATGGTCTGGTGACTGACTGGGTGCTGGGCAACGAGGGGTACGGCGTAGCAGCAGCCGGTGATATCGGCCCGGATTTCCTCCGCAATTTTGCCTTCACGTTCGATCCCTTTCGGCAGGAGCTGATCCTGGTCAAACCGGTGAAGGAAGTGCTCAGCGAACGTTTCGACGGATGATGTATCGACTACCGGAGAATGTGAGCATAAAGAGGCCCCGTCCAGTGTAGCTGGACGGGGCGTTATTGTTATTGTGCTGTACTGAATCTACTGTTCGAGGTGCTGGATGCTGCTGCCATCGAATGTCTGCGGAATGCCGACCACATCGGGTCCGGCCGGGACGGTGAAGCCAAATGACTGACTGCCGCCGTAGGCGATGCCAGCCTCACCAC
>CAZXRO010000106.1:0-8767 GCA_964642435.1 uncultured Ignavibacteriales bacterium | reverse complement strand
CCACCGCTTGCGGTGGGTTCTTCCCCGGGTGCCCCGATCCGAAGGATCGGGATCAGATACCATGCCCGGGTCAATCTCGCCGAGTCCTCGGGTGGCTCTCCACCTCTTATCCCCACGATCCCCGAGGTAGGGAAGGATGCCGTCCTCGGCGTCCTGCCACCTGGATATCATCGCTCCGCGGCACAACTCGGGAACTGTCGGCGGCAGCTTGTAGGTCAGGATCCCTGTCCGCCGAAGGCGGATCGCGAAGCGAGGTCCTGACATCACTCGACTGCTTAGAAATTCACCGCCACCCCAACCCGCGCAACCGCAATATTCGTCTTCGACTCGGTCACGTCAAACCTCACCTCGTCTGCCTCGCGGGCAATCGACCCCTCTTTCAAATACTCCGCCTCACCACCGAATATGTAACGGAAATTGAGATCGATCAGCACCTGCACCGGCCCGCCTGTGCCGCCCCTCGGGCTTTCATACACCTTGATCATCGCACCCCCACCGAATCCGTAAGCCAGCGCGTTGTCATCGAAATTGGTACTGGAGGCAACCTCCTCACCGTTACTGGCGTTCTCGATACGTGTCGTCGTGTACAGGTAGTTCACGCCGACCAGCGCATCCGCATACGGCCGAAGGTCCCCGCGCTTCGGTTGCAGCCGAAGCAGCGCCATGAACTGCGCCAGGTCGTTCTGCGTCTCCACATCGACCGTCACATCGGGAATCGTCGTGGAAAACGGTTCCTTGCGCGTCTCGCTGCCAACCTGGAACCAACCCAGCGACAGGCCGATCCCAAACGGTGCATTGCTCGGTGACCACAGGATGTCGCCACCGAACCCGACCGCCGTCTTGTCGATTTGATCTTTGTAGTCCCCGGTGGGGAATCCGAGCTGGAATCCCAGGTTGCCCTGGAAGTCCTGTGCCGACACCGGGGCGCCGGTCGCGATAATAATGAGTGCCGCGGCCGCGAGGCCGAGAATTCGATTGCGTTGCCGCATGATGCCTTCCTCCGATTTGTTTACAAGGCCCTACGTTGCCGAGCCAATTCAGTTTCTACTTCCTTCATCAGAAAAGCCGATTTCGATCGCGATGGCAACTGTAATCCTCCGCGTCCCGCCACTCCCGAATGACCGGACTTGGCCCGACCGGCAGGGAAGATCGAAGCGGGACCTCAAAACGCACCCTTGACAGCACTTCCGGGCCGACTGCGAATGCTCTTCCCGGACCATCGACACACTTTGCTAACCGGTTTGTTATCGGAGACATAGCGTGAAGTTGCCTGGCGGAGCTGGCGGGGTTTGCGGTCACCTCGCCCCAGCAACCGAATGGCGTACTTGCGATGATAGTCACAGACGGCACAGAATTCATCGAGTATGGCCGCTTTGGCCCTCTTGCTGGCTTGTCGATAGCGTTTGCGGATGGCCACCAGATAGATACGACGTTCCTTGATCCCTATAATAGGCTCCCATTCTTCGGTAACCTCTATTATGAGGCAACGTATCTACTCCTTACGGCAACTACAATTATGAGTCAACGCGAACAACCCTTTTTACGGCAACAATAATTATGAGTCACTGCGAACGACCCTTTTTACGGCCACAATAATTGTGAGTTACTGCGCACGACCCCCCTTACGGCTACAATCAGTATGAGTCAATGGGTAGCGTAACTTGGTAGTGCAAGGATTATTGTGTAAATGGTAGAAACGGTAGTAGAGCAAAGGGCATGTCCATGGAAACTTGGCAGTTTGGAGGACACGCCCAATGCGACAAGTCGATTTTAGTGATCGTAATCTATTCTGTCGATGGCTGGGAGCCAAGACGACTTGGGGGTTGATTCGGGGAGAAGTGAGCAAGTCGGTGAAGGTGACCTTGGAAGTGGCGCTGGCGGCTGAGGTAACAGCGCGAGTTGGCTGCGGGAAGTACGAGCGGAGTGACCGGCGTGAAGGGTACCGCAACGCGGTCCACGGCAAAAGTCTTGACAGACGGCGAATATTTGTTAGATTCCGAAACTGTCTCTGAGCGATCGGCTTGGCGCAGGCGTCGGAGAGTATGTCTGAGCCGGCAGCGGTTCGGATCTTGTTGTTGGCTGGACTTGTCTGCTGGTTGGGTCGTTCTGGATGGTTACATACGACGATTAAGATGGCGGTGTAGCTCAGCTGGTTAGAGCAGCGGAATCATAATCCGCGTGTCCGGGGTTCAAGTCCCTGCACCGCTATTTTTCTTTGCCTCCGCATCGACAACGTGGTATCGTCTGGGTAACACTGAGGCGCATGCGGCAGTTACTCTGCTGGCGGCATAGATAGAGACTCAGATCGGTTGGGTCAGACTGGCAATACACAACTGTGCACGTTCCGGAGCAATAAAGTGACACGCTCCCCTGAGCAGCGCCTTCTGCGTCACATAAGTGATCTGAATACCTGGAAGAGAGGCGATCAGAGGGCGCCACATAAACCGCTGCTACTTCTCTTGTACCTCGCACGGATTCAAAGAGGCGAGCCACGACTCGTTTCATTCAAATCGATTGATGAGCCACTTAGCTCATTGCTCAAGGAATTCGGGCCTCCGCGCAGGAGCTTCCACCCCGAGTACCCCTTCTGGAGACTGCAAAACGATGGGATCTGGGAAGTTAATGCCCCGGATCACATTCAACTTCGGGGGAGCAACACCGATGCAAAGCGGAGCGAACTACTACGCCATGATGTTGCCGGGGGCTTGACAGAAGACTACTTCGACCTCCTGTTGAACGACCCAGCGTTGGTCCACAAGATTGCCAAGTCTCTGCTCGACGAACACTTCCCAGAGTCGCTTCATGGCGAAGTAGCATCGAGTGTTGGCCTTGCTCTTCCAATATCGACACGGCAAAGCGCACCACGCGACCCGAGATTCCGACCGGAAGTGCTGGCCGCGTATGGGTATCGTTGTGCCATTTGTGGACTTGACGTCAGGTTAGGATCTGTCTCGATTGGTATTGAGGCGGCGCATATAAAATGGCATCAGGCCTCCGGACCGAGCACAGTGACAAATGGTCTCGCTTTGTGTACCCTGCATCACAAGGCGCTTGATATTGGCGCGCTTACGCTCTCTGATGATCACCGGGTGCTGCTTTCCTCTGAGTTGAGTGGATATCGATGGTTTGGAGAGATGTTTCTTGAGATAGCCAACAAGCAAATCGCGGCTCAATCAGACTCACAATTGCCAGGGAGAGAGTTCATTCGGTGGCACCATCGGGAGGTGTTTCGCAAGCCAGACCGAGAAAGAGAGCTGACCTAACACCTTCGGTCAGCACGCTGATAGTCATCCATGAATTGAGCCGCAGGATACGGGCAACTGCTGAAGCGTCAGAGCAACGCGTTGTCGTTCACTGAGCATTCGCGAAATACCCAACCGCACATGACCTCTTCCGACTTACAGATGAGTCATCTTGGTTTATGCGTTGCGGTCTATGCGCTTTCATAGATAATCACGGAGGAATATTGACGATCGGGCCCTTTCGTGTCTACTATAAGGCAAACGTGACTGACGCTACATACTGGAAGGGTCCAGTGCGTGATGAAGAATATCAGTCGAATCCCAAAAAGCACGCAGGGAGGAAGATCTATGAAGACCTTAGTGATTACCATCGCACTCATCGTGATTGCATCGCAGGCTTGGGGGACCTGGGAACACAGCAGGCTGCCGCACAAGACACCACCGACGTCCTGTTGCTGACCAACGGCGCCCGCATCGAGGGCAAGATTGTTCATATAGACTCCGGCCGCTACGTGACTATCAAGCGTGCCGATGGCGAGATCTTCGAAGTACCGACTGATCGCATACACTCGATTACAACTAGCGCTGAGGTAGACCAGCGGGCCGCTGAACTGCGGGTCCTTAAGCCCTCCAAGAAGCTCATTCTGGGCTGGGAGAACCTCACCCTCGCGGGGTTCGGCTCCACTGATGGCAGCACCTGGTTCAGTCTTCACACGACCAATGGTGCTCTGCTCTCCGATCGGCTCTTCCTGGGATTGGGTATTGGATGGGACAGTTATCCCAATGGCGACATGGTACCGATCACGGCCAGTGTCAGCTACACGTTCGCATCCTCTGTTATCAGACCGTACGGCTATGGTGCTATCGGCTATGCTCTTGGCTGGCTCGATGGCCGCCCCGGTGCCGACTTCGGTGGCATTACTTTCGGTGGTGGTCTGGGAGCGCGGCTGAACCTCGGCCCGGGAGCCGCGCCCGTCGTGCAGCTCGGCTATCGCAGCCAGAAGACCGAGGCCCGCGAGGGCACCATCAACTCATTCACGCTCGAAGGCGGTATTGTCTTCTGAGAGAAGACGCTCGTTGGGTTAAAGCGAAGAGCAGTTCAAGGAATCACGCTCTGGTCGATCAATGATAAGAGCTGAGCCGTCCTTTATGCTGATCTCGGGGTGGGGCACGACCGATGTAGTTTGGCCGAGGGCGAGAGTTTCAAAAAGGTTCATAGCCCAATAGAGCACGCGAGTTATCTCCGGAAAGCGTTCTCACCGGCGGGGCCCTTCTTTTGTCCACCCCCCCCTTGACAAACATGGCCACTCTGCCCTATCTTTCCGCCAGCACAGAGCACGTTTAGCAGCAGGGGCACGACTACGAAGAGCGACGCAGGGCACATTGTACGGGTATTCCTGTCAGATCCGCAGGCCGGTTTTGAGCCGTTCTACCGTTTCTGCTACAGCCAGACAGTCGCGCGGCTGCGAAGTCTGCAGCGACTCGGTTACATCCTCCCGCTTGACCATCGCACCGACTCCGACCCGCTCGAGGACCTCGCGATTGACATCCTCGGTGAATTGCTGGCCAGCCGGCAGGGCAGACGCTTCCACATCGTGTTAGACTATCTTTGCCCCGACGGCCCCGCCGCGCCAACCAACCTGAGCAACGATGAACTCATCGCGCGCCTGATCGGGCTTCTCCGCAACTTCATCCGGCAGCAGCTATACAAGGAGCGCCGAAGGACCGACCCGCAGCTCGAAAACCTCAAGCGGCGCATCAGCGAGATCCTGCAAGGCGGCGACATCCGGCAGATCAGTGTCGGCGGACAGATGATCGCCGCGTTGAAATCCTCGCCGGCGCCCAGGAACACCGCATCCATGGACTGGCCCGAACCCGATCTGGAGCAAATCGCCTATGCCACCTACACCGACCGCCGCTCCAACTGGTGTCGCGCCATCCTTGCCCACGCTGCCGAAACCAGACCCAACTGCCCCTGGATACCGGTACCGCAACTGATCCGAGTCATGATCCGCGTCAATCGACGACTGATAGAGCTGCACATAGGAGAATCTGCCACCGGGGCCCAGCCAGCCGTTCCGGAGCACCTGCGCCAGAAGGCCCGCGAGGCCGCTTTGGGCGAGATCAAGACCGTGATCCTGCCCGGCTTTGTCCGCAAAGGCCGCCTGACCAACGCTGAATCCGCTGTTCACCTGCGGGCTGTGGCGGCGTATCTCGATGACTGGCTTGTTCATGGCGATGGGGCCGACCTGAAACCGATTTACCTTCGCGAGGCCGATCCCGGCGTAGACACCAATGCCTACAAGCGATATAAGTATACATTTGAGCGCGCTACCGATATCGCGGTGGAAATCGCCAGAGAAATACTGAAAAAACATCTATAAACGGAGCCGATCGGGACTACCTACCCGTAGACCCCAAATTCCAGGCGGAGACAGACCATGCACATTACACAAGAGCAGTTCGACCTTCTGATTGCGGGGGCACTAACCGCCGATCAACTGCAGGCGATTCGCGCCCATGCCACAAGCTGCCCTGTGTGCCGAACATTGCTCGCCGAGGTTGAGTCTACCGCCCATGATGCCCGGATGGCTACATCCGCCCCGATGTCAGACCGGGCGCTCCGCCAAATAGCCGCGCTGGGCCGTCCCGTCCGCCGCGCCCAGACAATCGACCTGCTTCCCCTGACCGAACGCAAACCTGAATCCGCTCTCTGGGCTGCCGATGGCGCCGAAACCTCCGAGCCGAATGTCACGACCGGCATCATGACCCTGGCCTCCGAGGACCCCGAGGTGGTCATGCGTATTCTCCGTGACAGCAACACCGGACATGATCACCTCCAGCTCATCGCCGAGGACCCATCGCTGATCAGCCATGTCCTGGTACGACTACCTGACCTGGATCGCGAATACCTCACCAACGCTCAGGGTAGTGCACCCATTCACCCCCGACCGGATCAGGACTACCATGATCTTACCTGGCAGATCAAGCTGCCGCAGGCGGTCTTTGAGCTGGAACCGGTGAAACCTGACTCACACGATTCCGAGTTCAGTCGATCAATCGTGCTCGAATCGGATAACGGCGATGCGGTAGAAATCACGCTCACAGATCACTCCGGGGGCAAACAGATAGCACTCAAGGTGCTCCAGCTCGACGGCCGCTCTGAGTTCGGCCCGCTGCGGGCTATCGTAAGCCAGAACAGCGGCGCAACGACAAAACAGATCGCAGACGCCCGCCCGGCCCTGTTCACCATCCAGGACTTCACGCGCCCCATCCACATCAGGCTGTTCGTGCTATGAGCCCCTCTCCGCTACAATTCGCCCGCGAATGGGAGCGACTCACCTCCGATGTTGCCGGCAGTGGCTCCGCCGACCATCGCCTGCTGCTGGCTATCGCTTTCTGGCCAACCCTCGCCGAGGTGGCCGACAAGGCGCAATACGCCAGCTACCGCGAGGAATACCTCACTCTCCTGCCCAAACTGGTCACACCCGAGGCGTTGACCGATCTGGCCCTCGATGAACTTGAGCACATACGCAGAGTGCTCACGCAAATCAACGAGGTTAAGCAGAGTAACGTCTCCATCTCTGAATTGCTCGACTCGGTCACTTACCATCTCGCCTCGCTGCTGTGCTGGCTTGGCGAACCAGAGCAGGCGATTGCGGCGATGGGGGAGAGGCCGCCCGATCTGCCAGAGAGCGAGGACCGCCCCCACGAAGCTATGCGGCTCTTGAGGTGGTACCTTCAGCAGCTGCCGGAAGACCATGGTGCAAGGGGTACGCTGAAGCGTATCTACGACCACTGGCAGGGATATCAGGACGCCGTCTGGGACGATCGGGTCAACTGTCTGCTGGTCGACTATCAGGGCGGCAAACCCCGCGGTCGCATGCGCACCCTCACCGGCGTGGTGGAGACTCGCGGGGCCAAGCGGAGCAAGGACCGCACCGAGGATCATGTCGCGGTCGACACCCAGCTCAAGTCACCCGATGACCCCTTTGCCGGCGTGATCTACAAAGCGCTCAAAGCCGTCCGCACGGAACTGCACCGCAGCGGGATGACGCGCACGTATCGGAGTGAGTTGCTCAATGCCGACTACTTCCTCAATGAGGGCCACATCACACTAACCGGCGACTCAATCGGTCTGGCCGCAGCCCTGATCGCGTATGCCCAGCTGCTCAAACCCGAGGTGATGCGTCACGAGAAGTACATCTCCGGCGGTATCGCAGTGACCGGGGCTATTGATGAACAGGGCAATGCCCTGCCGGTGAGCGAGGAGTCGCTGTCCGCCAAGGTCACGCGCGCCTTCCACTCTCCGGTGAGCGCTCTGGTCCTGCCGCAAGAGCATGTCGAAGCGGCAACAGTGGTTGTGGGCAACTTGCAGCAACAATACCCAAATCGTGAACTTAAGATTATCGGCGCTCGTAGCATCTCGAATGCCGTCGAGGATCGCAACATCATCCGCTCCGAAAAGGTCTGCATGGGCCAGTATATGGTGCGCACGGTGAACAAGTACACCCGCGCCACCATGGTCCAGGTACCGGTGTTACTGGTATTGGGTTACTTGCTCATCTGCCTCATCTACCCAAAGGCGTGGATCTGGTTCGACCGCAATCCGGCCGAGGTGGAGATCGTCCCCAATGGCTTCATCGTCTACAACGCCGATGGCGATGAGCTCTGGCGCCAGACATACCCGTGGGAGCTGGATACCGAACGCATGGCGACCCGTGCGACTATTGATCCGCGAAGCTTCTATACTATTGTGGATCTTGACGACGATCCCGCTGAAGAACTGATATTCTGCCCGACTACAGTCAACAGATCACCGATGCCTGACAGCATGAAGAACCGCATGTTCATTTACGATGACAACGGTACCCTCGTGGCATCATGCCCCTCAGTGATGTTCGGCGAATACCCCGGTGATACGGTCAGGAGCGAGGTCTACCTGTCGTCGGGGGTCGTTGTTCTACAGACAGGCCAGTATCGCATAATAGTAACCGAATCTTGCCTCGATAACCCGGCCAGAGGACATCAGACCTTCTGGTCCACCGATGGTGAACTGCTTGGATGGTACATCACCAACGGCTACGGGGCGCGAGTCTTCTCGCTACTCGGGCCGGATACTCTGGCCACCGCATGGTTCAACAATCGACTCAATCGCGCCATGCTGTCAATCTTCTCTCCATCGCAAGTCAAGGGCGTCAGCCCACCTTATGAACTTACGCCTGCTGTTGATCTCCGTCACGTGCGTCGTGCTGAGCACATCGCGTGTGTTGTATTCCCCGCTACCGATGTTAGAGCTGTCAGCCACACTTGCTATTCCAGGGTGCTCCAGTCTCGAATACTGGCAAATGGAGGACTGTTGGTGATAACAGCCGAATGCGAAGATCGTGCTCTGGAACAGGGTTCCGCTTCTCTGTACTACTACCTTACGCCGCAGTTCCGGATCGAACGTGTTTCCGCGGGGGACGGCTACAAGATCGTCAGAGACACCATGGTCGAAGCCGGCAATTTGCCGGCCATCCCGT
>CAZXRO010000105.1:2668-8879 GCA_964642435.1 uncultured Ignavibacteriales bacterium | reverse complement strand
GACCCAGTCAACCACCTGGCGGTCCAGGCGCCAAAATCACACTATTCTCTCGCCCCTTCCGTCTCCACGGCTCTATCACCCGAGTCCCCGGTGGCCACACGGCGATATACCCTCAGGTCGATCCCGGTCGGATACATAAAGGCCTTCTTCAGCTCATAGTCCCGCAGGAACGCAGCGCTGTCGATAAACCCGCTCGTCTTACTCCCCCTGGCAGCCACCACCCAGTCGGGATTGAAGTCCCTGATGACTCCATAGTAGTCGCCATCGCGGTTATAAGGTATCACCCGGGGCGAAATGAGCCCATCGCGGTCGATCAGCCGCATACCGGAAAAGTACCCCATATACCCAATATCCTCCGCGGCCACCACCTCACCCGGTTCGGCATGGGCTCTCAGGTAGTACCCTATCGACTGGTGCACCTGCTCCAGCAATTCTTGGTACCGAGTGTAGTATCGAAGCGGCGTGATATTACCCAAACCCAGCGCCAGAGTCAATATGACCAGCACCACCTTCGAGGCAACCTCCACCCGAGGGCGCGACCACTTCAGCCGCTCCGATAGCCACGGAAAAAAGGCCGTCGCCAGCACCAGAAACACCGGGTAAATGGGCACAATATACCACAGAAATATGTGCGACTGATTGAACGTGTAGAAACCAAGCATCCCTGCTATCCATACTACCGCCAGCCGCCCGAAGTTCTGCTTCTTCAACAACCACCATGTGCCCGGTATCGCCAGCGCTACCATCGCCCATCCGAGCGGATTGTGCAATCCGAGCAGGAATGCGATATTGGCCAACGGTCCCTCGGTTCCATATCGACTATACAACGCCAGTTTCGCTGCCACCGAGTTCGGAATCGGCGACCCGAAGTACCGCCACGCGAACAGCACCCAGGGACCAATCAATGTTGCAGGTATCACCAGAAGCCCGATCACTGAACGTGGTTGTCGCAGCGCCGACCACAGTAACAGAAGGGCCATCAGCAATAGCCCTTCCGGACGAGTCACACTGGCCAGAGTAGCGGAACCCATGGCATAGAAGTGCTGGCCGCGATGGTGAAAGTATATGGCAGCGGTAATCAGCACTGTGAACAGAGCTGTCTCCATGCCGCCCGTCTCCATTGGCAGACTTCGCGGAAACAGCGCGTATAGCAGTACCGGCGCCCAGCACCACAGCGTGAACCGAAGCGACTGCGCCAACCTGAGTACGATAATCGCTGTGAAGCCCGAGCACAGCAACGACACGGCCAGCGAGGCCTTGTACACTGATATCCCTGCGGTTGCGAACGCAGACAGTATCAGGGTGAACAATGGGGTAGTGGTTCCGAGCACGCGCTCCCCCAGGTTGTACACAAACCCGTTCCCCAGAGCGATGTTCTCGGCATAGCGGTACGTGATGAACGCATCATCGATAACAAAGCCCGTACTGTAGTGAAATAGTATCCGTGCCGTGATGGCCAGGAAGAAGGCCACCGCCATCTGTCGTTGGTCGCGTGTCATCAAATGAATATAGACTATGGAAAGTCAGGCTGTCAATGTACCGACGAGACGATTGGCCAGGCTATTTCGGCGGCTGCCTCAGGGTCTCTTTGTACGGACGGTGCATCCCCTGGGATCTCTCCCGGAAGTACTTTCCTGTGTATCCCGCAATCACTCCCGAAAGCGCCAGCAGGGCAATCAGGTTCGGTACCGCCATCAGTCCATTGGCGATATCGGCGAAGGTCCACGCCGCCTGCAAATCCAGCCGCGCTCCGATAAGAGTAAAGAAAAGGTAGACCCACAGATATGGCTTCTTGGCCCCCGAACCAAACAGGTACTCGATTCCCTTCTCGCCATAGTAGGACCAGGTCAGCACGGTTGTGTATGCAAACAGCAGTATCCCGATGACCACCATCCAGCGGCCGTACAACGGGAGGGCATCGTTGAATGCCGCCATGGTCATCGGGGCGCCATTCAGACCGCTGTCCCATTTACCCGCAACAAGGATCACCAGCGCCGTCATTGTGCATATGATGATGGTATCGATGAATGGTCCCAGCATGGCCACCAGGCCCTCACGAACCGGCTGCTCCACCTTGGCTGTCGAGTGGGCCATTGGCGCCGAACCCAGCCCGGACTCATTCGAGAACAAACCTCGCTTGAGTCCCCAGGAAATCGTGAGCCAGACTGTCGCGCCGGCGAATCCACCCGTAGCCGCCGTTGGATTGAACGCGTGATGGAAGATCAACTGAAACGCCGGCAAGATCTGTCCTGTGTTCATCAAGAGGATGAATAACGCGGTCAGAACATACATGGCCGACATGAATGGCACCAAGTATGAGGCCACATGCCCGATACGCTTAATCCCGCCCAAAATGACAATCCCCACCGCTGTCGAGATGACAATGCCCACTATCCAGCGCCACATCCCCTCATCGACCGGTGTCACCTCGAAGGCATCCACAATCGAGTGTGCCACCGTGTTCGACTGAACCATATTTCCGATACCGAAAGCCGCGACGGCTGTACACAGGGCAAACATATAGGCCAGCGGGCGGGCATAGCGGGGAAGACCCATCTCAATGAAATACATCGGACCACCCCGGATATTGCCATCTTCCTCCACCTTACGGTGGGTTATGGCCAGCGTACACGAGGTATACTTGATCGCCATGCCAAAGAAGGCGGATACCCACATCCAGAAAATCGCCCCGGGACCACCGAAATACAGGGCTGTGGCCACTCCGCCGATATTGCCGATACCGATAGTAGCGGACAAGGCTGCCGAGAGCGCCTGGAAATGGGTTAGTTGGCCTTTATGGGCGGGGTCATCATAGCGACCGGTCATAATACCAATACCATGGGAGAAACCGCGCAACTGGATGAACACCAGGCGAAGCGTCAGAAACACGCCTGTGCCCAGAAGCAGTATGACCAGCGGCAGGCCCCAGACCCAACCGGAGATTGTCGAGAGGACTTGATTTATGGCTTCCATCATGATCTGGTCATTGATAGCCCGGCGGCCGGATACGGGCAAGCTAAAAAAAGCTCGTCCGCGAGCTGTAACTGAAAGCAGACAAACCGCTTGACGCAATTGGCAGGGACCGGTATTTTGGTACAAACAGTACATGTCAAGGTTACGACAGCCAATCGTTCTTGTAGACTAACCAACTGGTCACCCGGCCAAACAGCAGTAAACCAGGCCAACCCGCACAACACGTGCGGTGGCACAACTGTCTTGCACACAGAGAGGGAGTAGAATCTATGCCGCGGCGCAGTGGTAGTATTTGGTCAATCCTGTTGTCAATTGCGCTCATCGCGAGCGTCATTCATGCACAACCATCGTTTGCCTATGATATCAGTCTCGATCAGGTCATCGGGCAGGCCGGTACCGATTCCATAGCCGCCGAACGCGAGATACAATTCGTCATCCGGCTCACCAACTCCCTCGGTGAACCAATCAATGGTCTCTCCAATGGGTTTGACCTGTCCTCCCCGCAACTCATTACCTGGGAACCTGTCACCGCCGATACCATCAGCCGCGGGTGGGATGAATGGTTTACCTTCATCTCGGGAATTGTCTACCGTTCCGCCAATGGTTCTCTGGCCGATACCGTCGCCTTCTATGGCTCCGATGCCGGCGAGGCCGGCATCCCGAGCACCTTCGATGGACAAGTCTGGCGCATCTACACCTCATTCCCGGCCTCGTCTGTCGGTGCGCAGGTCTGCCTGGACTCCTGCTACTATCCGCCCGGTGGGAAGTGGCTGTGGACCACCGATGCGGGCAATGTCGAGTATGAACCCACATGGAGCGGCCCGCATTGCTTCACTATTGTCGATGTCCCCAATGTGCCACCGGCCATCACCAATAACCCCGATTCCATCACAGGCAACCATTGTGATCTGCTGAGCTACCAGTTTGAGGCAATCGATCCTGATTCCTCCGATACCGTCTCATGGGAGTTACTCAGCGGCCCCGGCAGCATCAATGCCGGCACCGGGCTCTGGGAGTACCAGCCGACTCCGGCCGATGTTGACCAGGTGCTCAGTCTGTGGGTGCGTGCCTGCGATGGTCTCGTCTGCAGTGATTCTGTCGTCACCGAGGTACTTGCCACCAATCTGCCTGCCGAGTTCACCGGCTTCAATTCGGGTTGCCAGGAGACGATTCTCGGCTATCAGGGAGACAGCATCACGCACACCCTGCGGGCCAATGGCGTTGACTGCGATGATCCCATCTTCAGCATAACCGGTACGACGCCTGCGGTGAGCGGGACCTACAGCATCGACCCCGGCACCGGCGAGTTCGTCTACATCCCGTCTTTGTCCGATCAAGACACCGTTGCCTTCCATACGCGCGTCGAGGACCAATTCGGCGAGGGCGAAGATTGTGACTTCTTCGTCAAGGTACTTCCGCAGGAGCCGCTCCCCGGAATCAAGTTTACTCAGATCGACTGGAAGCTCTCCGATGGCACCTTTCACGGTGAATCAGACTGGGGACTGCTGGAAATCGATGTCCCCACGCTCACCTCGCAGAAGCGACTCGGCACCGGTTTCATCAACGTCCTGACCGACCGCGGGTGGGTTGTCCCCAATGTGCCGGTCGACAGCGCCATCCTCCCCGATACCATCTACTGCTGGTTTGAGCTGGCCGACACTTCCGGTACCGACATTACCTCGCTCCAGGCTCGTGTTGAATTTACACCGGCACACATTGACAGTTTCTATGGCACCCTGATTGTCGATTACCCTGTCGGTAACAGCATCCACAGCATCGGGGCTGTCGGCGATGACATCAGCTATATCGGTGCCCCTCCGGGGCCGATTCTGGCCGTACCAATTCCCGGTGTGACACCGGATACGTACAACCAGCCCGATTCCTTCAACATTCAGGTACAGGCCGCCAACAACCAGTGCGCACCCATGGCTGTTGCCAATTCGCTGGCGTATCTGAAGGCACGGTTTGGCTTGGATATCCCGCATTTCCACGGACCCGGCCTGCGCGGCGACACGACACTGGTCGGACAGCTTGATTCCCTCATGGGCCGCACCGCAACCGATCGCACCGAGGGCGGCGATGTGCTCGCCAACGACTTCCTCTCCGGAAAGATGGCCTACCTCAATGACAACGACCTGCGCCGCAAGGTCATCCTTCGCCACCAGGGTACCGGCCAGCCGGCCAACTTCCCGTCCGATGCTGTCTACGAGGCGAACCGCATGCGCTCCGCCAATGAAGGCCAGCATGTCACCTATGACTGGATCTGCCAGCAGATTCAGAACGGGGAAGATGTCGAACTCGGCTACGGCCACTACGATGCCAATGGCGTCCGCCACGGCGGTCATGCTGTGCGCGTCACCGGCTGCGCTGATATTGGCGGTATCAAGTACCTCTGGCTGCTGCACGATGCCCGCCAGACCGATGAGGATGCTTCCGATTCACTCGGCCTGCAGAATATGCTCGTCCGCCTTGCTGGCGAGAATCCGCTGACGTTCGGTACCGAGGGTGCGCGTATTGACTGGGCCCATTCCGAATCGGCCGACACCGACTGCGACAGCGTCGTCAACCTGCTCGACAACGCCCCCAACCTGTACAACCCGCGCCAGGAAGATGTCGACTCCAATGGTATCGCCGATATTCTGGAAAGCGATGTGCTGGCTGAGGATACCCTGGGAGGCATCTCCATGTTCGGATCCGGCGATGTTGTCAGTTCCGATACCCTGGACAATCCCTTGCCGGGCAACCCCACTGTCAAAGACATGTGGTATGTGGGCGGGTTCTTCAACTCCGGGGAGGATACCTGCCGGATAGTGATCAACTTCTCCTGGATCGATGAATTCGGCGATGAGCAGTTCAGCCCGCTCAAGGACACGACCTGGATCGGTCCATTGGACCAGCGCGAGATATTCGGCTCACACTTCCTTGAATTCTGCCCCGAACAGGTCCGCGTGCACATTACACTGCTGGAGGGCATGGGGGTGATCACCACCAACAGCGTGTTCTATCATATCTGCTATGATGGCGGTGGCTGCTGCACCGGGATTCGAGGCAATGTCGACGGCGATGCCAGCGAGGCAATCAACATCTCGGATATGACCTATCTGGTCAGCTATCTCTTCTCCGGTGGCGCCGAGCCGCCGTGCCCGGAGGAGGCCGATGTCAACGCCGACACAACTGTCAATATCTCGGATATGACCTACCTGGTCAGCTACCTCTTCTCCGGTGGCGCCGCTCCGGC
>CAZXRO010000105.1:0-2658 GCA_964642435.1 uncultured Ignavibacteriales bacterium | reverse complement strand
CCCGTAGAAAACGACAATCGGTCGGGCATGACTCTAACAATGCCCGAACCGTAACTTAACTTGACTTGGGCCGTACCCTGTAGCATACTCCGGGTCCTGCTTGGGTCTCACCCTCACCGCCCGAGGCCGAGTAATCAATTTCATGGGGAGACAGATTCGCCCCACAGGGGGACGTATTGGGGATTACAGCTTTCGCCCCTTTCGGGGCGAATGCGTGCGTGTACTCACGGGGCCGCCTTTAAGCCAGGCGGCCTTTTTTTTGTCGGGGGAAGCGCAAGATGGCAACAAGAACGGGGCCGGCTCGCACCGACCCCGGCAGGTCAGACTATTTTAATCCGCTGACCCTATCCCGACGGGCATCGCGCCCGCCATACTTCTCTTATCGTCATCAAGTAGCGTGCCGGCCACAATACCGCGCCAATTGGCTCTTTCCCGCCGCAATTCTGTTCAGAATTGGAGCGAAAACCGCCTCAACTATACCCGATTGCGATAGGTGTTGTCAGTAGGAAGATCAGCCCTTTCCTGAGTCAGCCCGCCTTTCTACTTGTGAGATACCCCTGTTGCGGTCTGGGTTTCACCCGAGTGAATCACCGGACCCGTCATTTTCCTCTTCAACCCCGCACAGTCAACCGGAGCCGGACCATTGGAGAAGAGATACGAGGTGAGATAGGTCATGTCACTGATGTTGATGTTACCATCACCCCACATGTCTCCCTCAGCGAAGCATGGTGGCGGCGGTCCACCGCCAAACAGGTAATCAACCAGGAATGTCATATCTGAGACGTTTATGCTCTCGTCGGGATCGCCATCCACATTCCCTCTGATCCCGCGGCAACAGCCCCACACAATGCCGTGCTCAAACAGAATATTGTGCATGGCAGTCTCGTCTTGAGGTGACCTCTTGTCCTGATTCCAGACTTTCCAGAACTCCTCGATGTTGTCGGGGAACTCCCCGGTGGAGTCGTACTTGGTCGTGAGAACCGCGAATATCTCATCCAATGGCACAAACAGACCATCTCCGACGCCGTCGCCGGAAGAATCGATGGTTGCAGGATCGACACCCCACTGCGTCGAATCGGAGAACTCCTCCAAGCTATAGCCTGCATCGGCAATGTCCCAAAATGTGCAGGCAACCGTTCCCTCACAGAACGGACCGTAGCAATTGGTAACGTATGCCACTGAGTCCCTTCCCCAGTATGGGCCCCGGAAGCCTTCCTCCCCTGTTTCTAAGTCTATATACGAAGAATCTTCGAAATTCCGGACCCACCGCGCAGAAATGCTATCCCGTGCTACACAGGCACCGAAGAAGTGGGCAAACCCCTCGGCAGCGGCAAAATCCTCGTTCGTGGAATCATGCCAGGCATGTCCCGCTACGTTCCCTGACCGGTCGTCGCAGAAATCGTTCCATCCGGCGACTATATGACCGTACTCGTGGAGAAGCACCGTTGAATACCATGTATGCGGCGAGTAAATTCCTGCGATCAATGAATCCTGCAGCATGATGTTGTAGTGACCATACGGTTGTTCGAACATATAGGAATTGCCCGGCAAAGGGCTTACAACCACTTTGAGTCGTTCAGCGTCAACTGCGCTCATCAGCAATTGGCTCTCATATTGCAGCGCAAACTCCTTGGCATCCTGCAGCACGTCCAGCACGTAGAAGTACTTGCTGGCATCGTGCGCAGTATCACCGTAGTTGACACTGTAGATGCCATTGTCGACGTTTTCATATATGGGTGTTTCCAGTTCGTACGGTTCTGATGCTGCGCTGTCATCCACAATCATGGCGACCGAGATATCAACACTCTTGATAACGAGTTGAATATCCAGCCTCCCATTGGCTTCATCGGTATCAACATTCGTAAGGGCCTCACTTGTGAAGCACCCTGCCGTGTCAGTGACCACTGCCGACAGGGAATCGTGAGCCAAATCTAAATCATGGTCCCAGATTTCCACAGTCACATTGCGCATTGGCCGTGTTGTGGCCGGGCTGACCGAGTAATCAGTGAACTCGAGCTTACCCTGAAGCGTCACCTTGTTGTCGCTTATGTGATAGCAGTATGGGCCAGGCCAATCAGGACTATGGCCGTCATGGTTCTCATCAGACCAGACCCAGTTGTTTGTCGGTGGATACCACGAGGAATCAATGCAGACGGTTTGTCCTATATTGGACTCGTCAGATAAGTCCATGTGGATCGTCCAGGCCCACGCTGTTGAATCCCAGGGTATTCCCGAGTTGAATATGCGAAAACCGCCAAAGCCGACGGTATCTGGTCCGGGATTAGCCAGACCGAAGTGACCAACAAAGGTCTGTTCATACCATTCAGATCCCACTGCTTCCCATTCTCCCCAAACAGTATCCCATGTAGCGCCATCCGGAGAGTACA
The DNA here is from genome assembly GCA_964642435.1 of uncultured Ignavibacteriales bacterium. Classification (GTDB taxonomy): domain Bacteria; phylum Zixibacteria; class MSB-5A5; order GN15; family FEB-12; genus WJKG01. Next base: position 271 of record CAZXRO010000105.1, on the reverse strand, counting down.
CCTCAAACCCATTCGTCGATCCGTAGATATCGTAGCTCAGTCCGTTATAGAGGTGAAATCGGAACTCCACATCGCTGCTGGCCTGCACCGTGCTGTCGTTGAGCATTGGAAGAACAGTGTCGATCCAGATCAAAGTAGATCGGTCCTTGTCAGCCGGATTTAGAGAGCCTTGACGGGATGTGTCGCGGAGAGTATCAAGATCAGGTTTAGGAGGGATTCGCACCTTGCTGCGCGCGGTGTCGTGTTCGTTCACACGAGGGTCGGACTTCGG
>CAZXRO010000104.1:8617-8987 GCA_964642435.1 uncultured Ignavibacteriales bacterium | reverse complement strand
CGAGGAGGCCAAAGGCCTCCTCGCTTGATCTATGCGCTTACGCGATAGGAGACGGGATTAGATTTCCCAATCGCCAACCGGGCAGGCACCGCACTCGAAGTAGAACGTGACGAGGGCATCGACATCAGCAGCGTCGATATTGCCATCGTTGTTCACATCGCCGAGGTGCATGAACGGAATCGGACCAGGATTGGTCGCGTCGTCAATCACGTAGGATGCAAGATAGGTAATGTCGGCGAGGTTGATCACGCCGTCATTGTTAACGTCACCACGGCCGAAGCCGGCCCACTTGTTGACCAGCTGGGCGAGTTCGGCGACCTCAGCAGGCGTAGTCGCGGCACCGAGCACATTGGTCAGACCAAAGTGAGCG
>CAZXRO010000104.1:0-8607 GCA_964642435.1 uncultured Ignavibacteriales bacterium | reverse complement strand
GGCGGGGCGTGGACGTAACCCTTGCCGTCGCCGGCGAGCTCGGCGACCTCGGTCGGCGTCGTGGGAGTGCCCGTGACGTTGGTAAGACCGAAGTGTGCCACACCGAGAGTATAGGTCTCGTTGGGGCCGAAGTCGTGGCCAGCGTAGGTGAAGTGGCCTTCGAAGTCACCGGCACTGGTGTTCTGGCTGTAATGACCCGGTGCATTGCTCAGGTAGATGTAGGCGGAATCGAAGTAGGCATTCCAATCCCACAGCGCCTGATCACCGATGAGGCCCTTGACGTTGATCAGCGGCTCGTAACCACAGCCAAACGGTACCTTGACCGCACCCCAGACGCCGTCGGCGCCAGGAGTATAGGCATAGGCAACGGAGTTGGCGCGGTCGATAGCGATAGTATCGGCGGAGCCGACGTCATAGTCAATGTACTCACCCATGTACCAATCCGGCACATCGTTACCGTTACGCTCGGTGATCTCGAGGACCTCGAGCGTGACGCTTGCCAGCGGGGCGAAGTCGACCACACCGATGGTGCGGGTTTCAGCCATCAGACCCATGGTCAGAGTGTCATCGAACGGACCACCGAAGTTGGTCCAATCCCATGCCAGAACCAGCGGATCAGGATCACCGTCGAAGTTCTGTACGGAGTCGATGAAGCTCTTACAGACGTAGTCACCAGTGATGGTTGCATAGGACAGACCATCAGTGGAGTACTCACCGAGCGTGACGCCGGTCTGGAGGTACGGCTTGCAGTCGTTGTCGCACCAGTTCGGGTCACCCTGCATGGAGATGACTTCGTCAGTAGTTCCACCGGTCCAGTCAGGCGAGTTCATGGCGAGGCGGTACGTGTCAACACCCCAGATGTAAGAGCCACCGTAGTAGGCAGCAGTCACACCGTCGATGCCGAACGCGTAGACTTCCTCGTCAGAATCGTGCTGGTAACCGATACGACCGGAGTTGTAGACGACCTGATAGTTGGCGGCACCCATACCGAAGTTGAGGTATGTGGTATCCTCGAGACAGCCACCGACAACGGTAGCCTTCATCTGAGGAGCCAGGGTGACGTCGTTCAGGAAGAAGTCCGGATCGTTGGTTTCGAGCTGGAGATAGACCACGTTCGGACCGCGGTTGACCAACTCGTTCTGGACGTTGATGACCAGATTCATGGTGTCACCCGGAGCGATGGACTGGCCAGCGGCGGGGGAGACAACATTGTTGAGCCATACCGGTACCGCAGAGGCGGCGTAGTTGGTCAGCTCGTCACGTGTAGCGAGTTCACGCGGATCGTCGATTTCATTGAGGGAGGCGGCGCGGGAGAACTTCTGGAGGAAGTGATCCTTGGCGACACGGTCAGCAATGAATTCGGCGCGCTGCAGCAGTTCGTCCGCGGTGTATCCCGGGTTGCTGAACAACGGAATACCCGGTGTGAACGGATTTTCATCAGCGTTCACGGCCGTGAAGTTGAGATCCAGACAGCCCGGGTTATGGAACATCGGGCCGAAGTCAACGTCGATAGCGCCGGAACCGAAGTTCAGGCCAGTCTCGGCGTTGTAGCTGAGGAACTCAAGGCGAGCGCGATCGGAACCCTTCTCGAGCAGGAAGAGGTCGCCCCAGAAGTCGCCGACAGCGAGTTCGCCATTTTCGGACATCGCGAAACCGCCACCGATATTAGTAGCGCGGTCAATGCGACGACGGAAGACTTCGTCACCGTCGCGGCTGTTGAAGGCACTCAGGAAGCCGTCTTCGGAGAACATGAACAGCCATTCGGCTGAATCAGGCTCGCAGGTCAGGATTCCAGTGGCACGGTAGCTGTCGCCACCCTGGGCACCGGAGACCCAATCAAGCACACCACTCACGCGGCCAAAGGCCAGCAGGTTGTTGCCGAGCGGCGGGGAGACCCAGTTGGAGAAGCAGCCGAGGTAGACACGGTTGCAATCCATGACGGGGTGATTCCACAGCGTACGCTGGGACTGGGTGGCCGAGAGCGGCTCACCAGTGGTGGCATCGATGCGATAGAAGACACCATCTTCCGGGAAGGCAGGCGAGTTCATGGTCGCATTGACATAGACCTCACCGCCGTTAACATCATTGTAGTAGCTGACGCCACTCCAGAAGTTCTCGAAACCGGTAACGCCCGGATAGACGTTGCCAGCCTGGAGACCGAAGGTCGAGAGCTGCCACGCGATGCTACCATCGGCAGCATTGATCGCGTAGACATCGCCAGGACCAGCGGGCTGGGTAGCGAAGAACAGGCGGACGCCATCGGAAGCACCGGAGACGCCGACAGTAGCACCCAGGTTGATCGGGTTGGTTGCCCAACCGGCCCAGAGTGCGCCAGTGGCGGCTTCACAAGCCAGGACTTTACCTGACTGGGTGCCCCAGTAGACAACTTCAGTACCGGCCTGGTCAAGAACCACGAATGACGGATACTGTGTAATACCGTCGACCTGGCCGACTTCGGTGAAGCTGCGCTCCCAGATGATAGCGCCAGTAGCATAATCGAGACAGAACACCGACTGCTGGCTACCGCCACCAACGAACACGACCTCGGTAGGCGTGCCGGCGATGTCGATAGTGTAGATAGTCGGGGTGCAACGCAGGTTGTCACCAAGGTCGGGATCAGTGAAGCTCCAGAGGACACTACCATCAACGATGGAGTGCTTCTGGTACTGGTCAGTGAAACAGCCGACCACGCCGGAACCGGAGATGACCGGACCGGAATAGAGGCCCATACCCTGCGCTGGGTGTTCATAAGCCCACGACAGATTCAGATCACAGTGGGCATCCGACAGGGAAACGTCGGAGTTGGACTGGCGATCAAAGCCGCCGCCCGGAGCCCAGTAATCTTCCGCAAGACCACACTGACAATCCGGGAAGGGCATGCAGCACATGTACACGTCGGCGCCAAAGGCGATGTCACAGGGGACACCCCAGCCGTCGCACATGTAACCCCAACTGCCCAGATAGCGCTCAGCCGCAAAGTTGGTGCAGCCGCCGCCACCGGCGTCGGAGAGGGTTTGAATACCCGTCTCCGGAGTCGGAGCGAAGGATTCAATAACAACCCAGTAGCCACCGCTGACAAACACATCGAGGCCAGTGAAGTCAACAGTCTGCACGGCCGGGTAGAGCGTATAGTCGGCGGGTTCAAGAGTCACACCAGCCAACTTGGCGCCCGGCAGGCCACCGGCGTCGGTCCATACGGAGACCTCAGCGTTGTAGGTATAGATATCGGGATCGCCGTTGTCGTAGAGCAGCCATTCGACATGCTCGACACGGCACTCGATACCGGTACCCTGCATAAACTGCGCGTTGGCATCGGAGCCATACTGATCCGGCAGGCGCCAGAAGTAGCCCGGGCCGGTGAAGCAGTTATTGCCATAGAAACAGTCTGAGTACGGATCGACACAGAGATACGGATCGACCACAAGGTTACCGTCAAAACCCCAACCGGTCAACAGCGGAGTCCATGGTTGTCCGGGCCAGATGGAGGCCGAGCGGCCGACGCCGTCGGTACCATCGGAGAACATGAACGACTCATAGTCGACAGTTCCGCTGGAGGACAGGACCACATGGAACTCGTTGCCGTTTTCGAAGACCAGGCCATCGGTCTCGAAATCGACAAAGTTGGCGGTAGGATACGCGGCATAGGTGCCTGCGGCCAGAGTCTTGCTGACAAGCAGATTGCCCGGCAGGCCAGCATTGTCGTCGTAGATGCTCACATACACATCATCGTTACCGAACGAACCGTCGGCCGGATCATGCACGTAGACATCGACGTACTTCAGGGTATCACTGGAGCCCACATCAATACGCTGAGCGTAGGCGGTGTCGCCATACACCGGGTGAGGAGCGGACAGGTAGTAAGTGATATTCCTATAATAAGTCTCGTAATCGCAATCGGAAATGGGTAACTCAACACAGCAGCGCTCGGCTTCAATGACGAAGGCGACATCGAGTCCCCAGTCATCGAGCATCGAGCCCCACATGCCTCCCACGAACTCAGATGAGCGCTCTTCGCCCGCAGCGGGGCCGGCGCCATCATCTGAGAGGATGGCCAGAACATCGCTTGGTCCGCCCAGGTTGGTCCAACCAATGTGGTATTCTTCACCGGTGGTGAAGATCCAATCGGTTGCAAAGTCGGCTGCAACCCAGTAGGTGCCCGCCGGATCGTATCCGACCGTGGAGATGTCGACGGAGTCCAGCTTGTTGTTCGGGAAGCCGAAACCGTCTGTATCCCACAGGTAGACACGCATATCAGGCTCACCTACCTGAGCAGGGCCATACATTAACAACCAACCGGCCAGAAGCGTACATTCCTGAATTTCAGGCTCGACCGTAAAACGCATGTTGAACAGGTCGTCGCCGTAAGCATCCGGGATCGTCCAGAAGTACGCCAGGTCACCGTAGTAACCCTGGTACTCGCAGAAGGACGGCGCGGGCGGAGCGGGAGTGACTTGGTGCTCACTCGCTATCTCCTGAATCGCGCTGGCCGGCTTTTTAAAGGACGGCTGTTCAGGCCGGGCGTCAGATATGGCATCGAACCTATCGTGAAGCGGATTCACTTTGATCACTTCATTGAGAGGGCCTTTACCAGTATCTGATATTGCTGTACCGCTTAGAGCCATTACCAGACTCAAAACGAATACCGCGATTATCAGTCTCTTTAACATTTATTTCCTCCTTATAAGGAAAACTAGCAATTCACTCGTCAAGACTCTGCCCATTACCGGACTTGCCAAGAGTATCGGCAGTCATGAGGCAATTGGCCATATCCCATAGGGTGTCCAGGGAAGATCGGGATCATTCAAGCCTTAACCTGTGAATTCATTCTATTCCTATACTGGAGTCGGAGTCGCAAGCTGGCTGATCAGCTTTTGTCTCCTATTGTAATCGTGTAGTAAAATGCGAGTTTTTTCTGCTTTGATTGCTCCATAGAACTATCGGTCTTTGCGTCTTTTTTGCACCTCCTCAAACGGACGACATAGTCACCGTTCAAGCGTAGGGTTGTAGGTTATAGGTTTAGTGGAAAAGAAGACACGCGAATGGCTGACTGTTACGTTCCGGGCAGACGGGACCGCTGACACTTCAGCGAGCACAGCTGTGCACTGGGTGCAACTCACCCTTGTCAGGGCAAGTCCTGTTAGTCTTCGTTAGCTATTCGGTCGTCGAGGTATTATTGTCGTACCGTTGAAATCAAGCCTCACGTGTGGCTCTCGGAAGCTCGATACAACTGGCACACGCTCAAGTGCAAGATAAAGTCTTTCTTGATCTTGTCAAGGGAAAAGCGGGAAATATTTTCCAGCGAACGGGGATTAACATTAAAATAATGTTAGCGGTTTTTTGGCGGAAACAGGCCGATTTTGGGGCAGTTTGGCGGTTGGGGCGGGGTTTTGTATGACACAGGATAGTATCACATTCGCCGTGAGGGGGGAGTTGGGCTGTTGAAGGGCGCTTGACCGGGCAGGTTTATTTCGGTTTCTTCGGTGAGAATACGCTGGGAATACGCTGGGATTACAAGGAGTCAGGATAGAGGTACATGCGGATATTGTCGCTTAAAATCCGGAATTTCCGGGTGTTGAAGGCGTTTTCATACGAATTCGGCGAGCAGGTTATCGGGATTGTGGGGCCTAATGGGGCGGGAAAGTCCTCCATAATCGAGGCGCTGGCGTGGGCCTTGTGGGGTAATCCGGTGGCCCGGACGGGCAAGGATGAGATCCGTTCGGTGTTTGCCGGGCCGGATGAGGCCTGCGAGGTGGAGCTGGGGCTGGCGATGCGCGACGAGAGTTATACGATAAGACGTAGTATTTCCGGCCGGGGGCAGACCTCAGCGGATATGCATTGTGGCCAGGCGATGGTGGCGACGGGGGTGAGGGAGACGCAGGAGGCGATAGGGAAGCTGATCGGGCTGGATTCGCGGGGATTTTTGTCCTCAGTGCTGGCTCGTCAGCAGGAGTTGAACGCGCTTTCGGATTTGACGCCCTCGGCTCGCAAGGAGAAGCTGGCGACGATGTTAGGGGTAGATCGGCTGGATCGGGCGATTGGTCGGTTGAAAGAGGATAACCGGGTAGTTCAGGGGAAGATTGAGCAGTTGGGGGCGATTGTGGCCCGTCGGGAACAGCAGGAAACCGAGCGGGAGCAGTTGAGAAAGCGGCTTGCCGAGGCGGAAAAGCAGGTATTGGCGGCCAAAGAGAAGCTGGCGGGCCGGCAGGAGCGGTTGAAGCGGGCGGGGGAAGAACTGGCAGTATGGCAACAGAAGAAGGGGGAGGCGGATAAGCTGGGGATTGAGCTGAAATGGCGCCGGGATCAGGCCGGTGAGGTGAGCCAGACTATTGGGCGGCTCACGGAGAAGCTGGCGCGGCTGACGGAGGCCTCGGATCGTTTGCCGAAGCTGGAGGCGGAGTTGGCCGGGGCGGCGGCGGTGTCCTCGGAGCTGAAGCGGCTGGAGCAGGCGCAATCGGAGTTGAAGCTGGTTCAGGGGCTGAAAGCGCAGATTGGTGGTCGGGAGCGGGAGATCGAGGCGGCCGAGGTGGAGATCGGCAAGCTGACGGCAGAACGGGGCGAACTGGAGCGATTGCTGAAATCGCTGCCTGAGAACCTGGCTGAGCGGGTGAGCAAGCTGAGGGACGAGCGGGAGAAGGCGCGGGATCGATTCGGGACGAAGAGGGCGAGTGTTCGGCAGTTGGAGCAGGATCTGGCGAAGATTGAGCGGCAGTTGGAGCAGATTGACCAGTGGGGGCCGGATTCGGTTTGTGACCGTTGTCACCGTAAGCTGGGGGACGACCTGGTGGAGGTCAGGGGGCATTTTGAGCGGGAGAAGGGGGATGTTGCCGGACGGTTGAGGCCGGCGAAACAAGAGCTGCAGGAGGTTACCACGGTCGGGACGAATCTGGCGAGTCAGGTGGCTGAGCTGGAAGGGAAGCTGGAGAAGTCGCGGGATCTGGCGAGCCGGCTGGAGGTGGTGAGCGGGTCGCTCAAGCAGCAGACATTGGGGCGGGATCGGGCGGAGCGGGAACGGCAGCAATTGGCGGGGCAGCTGGCGCCGATGGGCCAGGTGGTGTTTGATCCGCAAGCGTACGAGAAAGTACAGAAGGAGAAGGAGCGGCTGGACGGTTTGCGCCGGGAATATGACCGTCTGTCGGGCGAGGTGAAAGAGCGGCAGTCGGTTACGGAGGATCTGGCAAAAGCGCATAAACAACAGCAAACTCTGCAAAAAGACATTGAATCGTACACGGCGAGCCTTTCCGGTCTGGGGTATTCGGAGCAGGCGTTCATGAAGGCGAAGGCTGCGTTTGAGGCCGAGCAGACGGGGGCCGATGCGGCGAAGGATGAGTATCAGTCGAGGGTGCAGACGACGGCACTGCTGAGCCGGGATATCGAGTCGCTGGACAAGCAGATCGAGGAGGCGAGGCGGCTGGGGGAGTCGCTGGAGGGGCTGCGGACGGATCGGTTCTACGGGGAGAAGCTGGTAAATTTGTTTGGTGATTTTCGGCAGTTTCTGATCGGGCGGATTCGGCCCACGCTGGCTGAGCTGGCTGGGGAGTTGATGGCGCAGATGACCGATGGGCGCTATACGACGGTGGAACTGGACGAGCAGTATGATTTGCAGATGTTCGATGCCGGGGAAGCCTATGGGGTGAGCCGGTTTTCGGGCGGGGAGAAGGATTTGGCGAATTTGTGCCTGAGGCTGGCGATATCGCAGGCATTGACAGAGTCGGCGGGGTTGCCGGGGTCGTTCGTGATCCTGGATGAGGTGTTCGGCAGCCAGGACGCCAGCCGCAAGGAGTTGATATTGCAGGCCTTAGCGAATTTGAGGGGGCGGTTTCCACAGATTATACTGGTGACGCATATTGAGGATATCAAAGACCGGGTGGAGGAGCTGATAGAGATCGTTCCGAGTGGTCAGGGTTGGTCGGAGGTGAGGATAAATGGTCAGGCGATACAACAGGCCTAAGCTGTCAGGGCGTCGGTCCCGTTGGGGCTGGGTGGCCGCGGCGGCGATAGTGGTGCTGGTGCTGGCCTTCCGCCTGGCGGAAGATATTGGCCATGAAGCGCAAGTGCCCCAGAGGTTTACAGTGCTCCGGGTGCTCGATGGGGATACGTTCGAGCTGGTTGGCGGGGACAGGGTGCGGATGCTGACGATTGATACGCCGGAGCGGGGGCAGCGCTTCTATGACTCGGCGCGGGCGGTGCTTGAGGGGCTGGTTCTGGGTCAGCCGGTACGGCTGGAGTTTGCGGGGCCGAGGCGGGACCGTTACGGGCGGCTACTGGCATATATATATGTTGACACGCTTCTGGTCAACGCGGTGCCGGTGCGGCAGGGGCTGGCGTATGTTTATCTGTTCGATGATACCGATATGTCGCGGCCGGAGGTGAGGCAGCTTTTGGAGGCGCAGAAGGAGGCGATTTTCGCCGGGTCGGGATTGCATGGGCTGGCGCGGGCGAGGGAGGAGTATTATGTGGCGCCGAGGGGGGGATTTCGGTTTCATCGGCCGGATTGCCCGAATCTTTCGCGGACGCCAAAGGAGCGGTTGTTGAGGTTTGAGACCAGGGAAGATGCACTGCTTGAGGGGTTGTCGCCGGCGCGGAATTGCCGGCCGTGAGGGGGCGGGC
>CAZXRO010000103.1:1877-9061 GCA_964642435.1 uncultured Ignavibacteriales bacterium | reverse complement strand
GTCCGTATCTACGAGGTCGGGATCTCCTATTACGGCAGAACTTATGACGAGGGCAAGAAGATTGGTTGGAAGGATGGTCTAAGCGCGATTCGATGTATTATCAAGTACAACTTGTTTGCCAAGTAGCTTCGGATCGGGCAAACTGACCTGACTACTGCCAGCCCCACCGGGCGAGTGTGCGACGGTGCAAGTCGTAGACATTGCGCTGTCTGATGATCTGCCTGTACCACTCTACAGCGTAGCGTATGCCGTCTTTAAGTGATACTTTAGGGGCGTAACCTAATAGCTTGCGCGCAGATGTGATATCAGCTGTAAAACAGGATATCTCGCCGGTTCGTTTGTGGTCTATTCTGATCTCGGATTCAGAGCCGGTTTCCTCAATGATCCACCTGGCCAGGTTCAGCAGCTTCTCCCCTTTGCCGGTGGCGATATTGAACGTGTTGCCGGCTACCTTGTCAAACCGCGCAACAATGCGCGATAGCCCGTCGATACAATCATCGATATACGTGAAGTCCAGCTTCTTCTCTTTGCCAAACAAGGTCAGGGGCCGATTCCTGAGCGCGTAGTAGATGAACAAGGGGATCACGCGCTCGGAAACATCGTACTTACCATACACATTTGAGAGTCGCACGATGACCGGCCGGATACCATAACAGTCCTGATAGGCATGCAGCAGCGCTTCTGCGGAGAACTTACTGGCCGTGTATGGAGATTTGATACGGGTTATGTCGGTATCGGCTTCCCGACGGCGCTTGCTCGGGTGGGACTCCCCGTAAATCTCACGAGAGGACGAGAACAGCACCCGGTCGATCTTGCGCTGGCGAGCATATTCCAGAACGTTGTGCGTCATAACGTAGTTGTCCAGTGCGCGGCGGGGGTCAACCACCAGCTCGTGAACTCGAGCGTTTGCAGCCAGATGAATGATCAGGTCAGGTTTCCTGCCAGATTGAAGCGCCTTCAGGGATTTGCGAAGGTCCAATCGGACTGTCCGGCGATTGATCTGACGATCCCAGATGCACGGTTTGATATCGACAGGAATCACCGAGTAGCCCTCATCAAGTAGCCGCCTGGTTAACCCCGTGCCCACCGTACCTGAGGATCCGGTTATGAGAATAGTCTTTGTCATAAGCCGATCTACACGAATGTGAATCCCGCCTCTTGCCAGCGGGACCGATTGAGAATGCGGAAGTAATCCACTATGATCTTGTGTCGGACCAATTCACCGAGACTGTTAGCGCTGAGCCGCCTGAATCGAGAATGGGCCGTGCCAATTATCACAGCGGAGGCACCGCGACAGGCCTCATTCACGCTTCCGACAGGTCTGACATCAGGGTTGCCAGTCAGAGAGCCCGAGGCGACATATGGGTCATAGACGTGCACCGTGGCCCCCTCGCGCCTCAACTGCCGGGCCAGCTTGATTGCCTGCGAGCCACGGGTATCATCGAGATCAGGCTTGAATGCCGCCCCAATGAGAGCTATTGTGTGGCCCTTCAGGCCACCAAGCCTGTCGCTGAGGCGCTCGACCAAGGTGTCCAGCAATCGTTGGTTGATCTCAAGGGCCGTCTGAGCTGTCTTGAACACGAACGTGTTATCCAGCTCGCGAGAGTTGATGAGATTGCAGTCCTTTGGCAGGCAGGAACCGCCGAAGCCGAGTCCGGGGTTGAAGTACGCCTGACCGACACGCTCATCGAGGCCTATCCCCTGCCGTACACGGTCAATATCCAATCCGGCCTGTCTGGCATAGTCGGCCAATTCATGGATGAAAGCCAGTCGATGTGACAGATAAACATTGGCACCCAGCTTGATTAGCTCTGCCTCCTTGCACGTGGTCCTGACTACCGGAATCTTGCTGGGGTAGACCTTGCGGTAGAGTTGCACCAGCGCATTCCCCTCGGCCGATCGATCCGCTCCGACAACCACGCGCCAGGGCGAGGCAGTATCCTCATATGCGTAACCCTCGCGGAGAAACTCCGGGTTGACGACCAGAGACAGCGTGTTACCGAACTCTTGTTGGTAGAGCAATTCTCGAAAAGCATCTGCGAACCCGAGGATATTGGTCGACTTGAGGATTACTGTCCGCTTGTGCCTGGTCTTGCGTTCGCCCAGCCACTGAGCCATTTGCTCGAAACTGCCAAGGCGCATCTGCCAGGCATCCTGGACGACCGAATCTATGGCGATGAAAATCAGGCCGTTCTCTTGAAAGGATTTCGGCTCTGGCAGGCCAACAGTCAGCTTTCCCGACTTGATCGCCGTCACCAGTTGTTCCTTGAGCGTTGGCTCGTGGAAGTGCAGGTGGCCTTTCGGCAGGTTGCTGACAATCTCCGGGTTCTTTTCCACGACGTGGACCGACTGCCATTTTCTTGCCAGGAAAACGGCGGTCGCCAGGCCGACAAAGCCCGCACCGACAACGGCTATTCGTTGGGAAGACGACATAATGGCAATCAGTATAAGGGGCTGAGCCGAATGCGCCAAATGATAATTTGATTAGGAAACAGTCTCAGAAACTGGCAATGGTCAGGTTTGGGCAGCCATGACCTTTTCCTGACGGAGCTCTCGTACGCCCCAGTCGAGCAGCTTGCGGGCCTCTCGGAAGCGGACACGGTCCCAGGGAGCGCCCAGCACCACGAGCGTCAGGCGCTGGCCGTCATTTGTCTTGACCAGCGTTGTCAGGCAGTAGTCAGCAGCGCGGATGTACCCCGTCTTGCCCGCGAGAACGTCGTATCGAGAATGAACCAACAAGTTTGTGTTCGCCATCGGCACGACACGGTTATTGTGGTTGATCACATGGCAATTATAGCGCTTGAGCGAGGTGATACTCGCGATCAGCTCGTAATCGAATGCGTAGTGAAGGATCTTCGCGACCTCATGAGCTGTGGATACATTGCGTGCATCGAGGCCGGTCGGTTCATAAAAGACAGTGTGTTCCAGTCCAAGCTTCTTGGCTTTGCGGTTCATTTCCCGGGCAAACTCCTCAATTGAGCCGCTCACGGCCCGTGCCAGAGCCCGCGAGGCTCGGTTGTCGGAGTTCATCAAGGCAGCGTGGAGCAAATCACGCAACGTCATCTCATATCCAACGCGCAGTCGTGACCGCGATGATCTGCGCGCATCGGCCTTGGTGATTGTCTCGGTCACTTGGTCCAGGTCGATTCCAGAGTCCAGCAATACCATAGCTGTGACCAGCTTCGATATGGATGCTATGGAGCGCTCCATATCAGGATTCTTGGCGTACACGACCTCCCCATTTTCGTAGTTCACCAAAATAGCTGACTTGACATTCAGATACGGTCCGTTCCGAATGTTATCGAAATCTAACTGATAGTTCTTACCCATGGAGGCATGGAGAACCCCATTAGTGCTGGATTCGCCGAGAAAATGCACGGTATTCGCAGAGAAGAAGACGAACCCGGCCAGGAGAAGCAAAACCTTCGGTAGTGTTGATCGTCGTATCATGGTCTCTTAACGCATTGGTCCTTTTGCCTTTAGATCAGCATCGATCTTAACGACATGGTTTCATAATATCACTTATACCTTATCCAGCGCATGATTTCCGGCAGCGTGGCGCGTTTTCCGTACATCAAAATCCCCACCCTGAATATGCGTGCCGTCAACCAAATGAGTACAGCAGCGGTCAGGCAGACCAAAATAAACCCGAGGGTCGCCTGGCCTACCATTCCTGAGAAGAGCGAGTAGTCGGTCATCGTAGGTGCGACAAAAGCGACCCGCATTTGCATTAGTGTAGGAGTCAGCAAAGGTATCATCGACAGCACGATCGACAGGGTCGAATTTGGTTCCTGGATCACGTGGATTCCCAGCACGAAGGGCAGCATCAAGGTCAGAGAGACCGGAGCAATCATGCTTTGCGCCTCCTTCTCACTGGTGACGATCGACCCCATGAGGGCAAAAATGGTTGAATACAGTATGTACCCGCTGGTCAGGAACAGGACAAAGAAAATGACAATGGCCGGATTGAAGATAATGCGCCCGATAGACTCATCCATCGCAACCGAGCCGCGCAACGCATAAAGCCCGAGACCAAGCACGACCCAGATTGCCACCTGGGTCATGGTCGCTGCTCCCAGCCCAAGTACCTTGCCAAGCATCAGCTGGAACGGGGAAACGGAGCTGACCAACACCTCCATGATGCGGGAATTCTTCTCATCGATCACAGAACGCATGACCTGCTGGCCATAGCCGAGGATCATGCCCATAATGATGCCCACAAATACGAAGCCGCTCAAGTATTTGACCATGAAGGGGATTGATGTGCCTTTGGCATCCCGTATTGTCAACTCGACGTGTCGAGTCAAGGCCAGGACCGAGTCGACCGGCAGGTTGATCTCTGAATCGGTCAGGCGAAGTGATGAGAGCATGTGACTGATCTTGCTTTCGAATCGATTCTGGGTACGCAGGTTATCAGTGTTCGTCACCATGAAGACGCTATCCGAAGGATAGTGCTGTGCCTCCGGTTTGAACACGATGTAGTACTTGATCTCCTTCTCGTTAATGGCGGTATTGAGCGAATCCTGCACCTTCTCCATGCGGTCCTCATCGCCGGCTGAGACTTCCAGAATGTCCCTGATCTCGTAGTAGGCTCGTCCATCGTCCAACTCGTACTCACTGAGGGCTTCGGCAAACCTCTCCCCCAGGTTCTGACCGGACTGATCCACGAGTACCATCGGCTGCGGATCGGTAGCCGTACGCGTAGCGAGGAATGCGGGTAGCACCATGAAGCCAACCATGAGAAGAGGCGTCAGGATGATGCCGACCACAAACGACTTCTTCTTGACAACCTGAGCGTACTCGCGCTTGAAGATTACCCAGAACTTAGACATGGCTGGCTCCTTCCGGGCTGCGTTTGAGCTGTGAGGGGTCGACATTGGCCATGTCAATGAAGATATCATAGAGCGAGGGTTCGATCAGGTCAAACCTCAGTACTTTCACCTTGTCTACGAGTTCCTTGAGTATAGCCTGCGAATCGGCCCCATCCTCAAGAGCCAGCTCCTGGTAGTTGGTGAACTCCAGGACATCTTTCACGCCCGGCAGTCCCTTGACAAAGCTACCGTCGCCCTCGATCTCCAAGTGAATGCTGTTGCGGCCGAACTGCGCTTTAACGTCGGCGAGGCGTCCATCGATCACCTTGTTGCCATTGGCTATCATGCAGACATGATCACAGAGCTTCTCCGCCTGTTCCATGACATGTGTGGAGAACAATATCGTGCGCCCGGCCCGCTTCTGTTCCAGAATGATGTCCTTGAGCAATTCCATATTCAGGGGGTCAAGTCCGGAGAAGATTTCATCGAGGATCAAAAGGTCGGGTTCATGGAGTATAGTACTAACAAACTGCAGCTTCTGCTGCATACCTTTGGAGAGCTCCTCGACCTTGCTGTTCTGATAATCGCCAAGGTTGACGCGTTCGAGCCACGGGACCATGTTCTGGCGTGCCTTGGAGGCCGAGATTCCTTTCAACTCCGCAAGATAGGTCAGCACCTCGGAGACGGTCATCTTCTTGTATAGTCCCCGTTCTTCAGGCAGGTAGCCGACACGGTTCAGGAAGCTGCTGTCGGTCTTCTTCCCATCGACCAGAATCTGACCTGAGTCAGGTGCGGTGATGTTCATCACCATACGAATGGTCGTCGTCTTCCCCGCACCATTGGGCCCGATTATACCGAAAATGGTTCCCTCGGGTACCTCAAGCGAGAGATCGTTGACCGCGACCTTGTTTCCGTACTCTTTGCGTATTCGATCAAGTTGGAGTCGCATTCTCAGCCTTTCAAAATCGGGCTATATCTATGCATTCTGTTATCTTGGGTCAATTAAAAACGTTCTGGTTCAGTTTTGTGCAAGCAGTTTGACGAAATCCTGCGCATTACCGACTGCTTGTCCCAGGTGGCAATTGTTGAAGAAGACGTAGATCCGCTTCACTTTGCTTTGCAGCTTGCGGACTTTCTGCTTCCATTCGTTCAGTTCCTCCGTTGTGTAGTTGTAGTCATAGCGAAGTGGCCCACCATCCCACCACTTGGCGGCATTGCGACCGTGGAGACGAATATATGCCGTCTGAGTAGTAGCGAAAGCGTCAGGCGCCAGAAGATTGGGCAATTGCGGTTCATCAACACAGACGTAGCCGATTTCTTCGGCTCGAAGACGTTCATACATCTGTCTGTTTACCCAGCTTCGGTGCCGGAATTCGACAAAAAGCGAGCGTGGAGCCAGCGCCTGGGCTATCTGGGATACGTAGTCGAGGCTGTTGTTGCTGAATTTGAACGAATACGGAAACTGGGCCAGCATGCCTGACAAGCGACCGGTTTCCTCAACAGGTCTGAGGCATTCACAATAGTCGGCCAAGTCCTTCTGAAGCTCAGTTCGGCGATGAGTGAACGACTGCGGCACTTTGATCATGAAGTCGAAGCCCTCGGGTGCTTTCTTCACGATGTTGTGCATAACGGCGGGGTGAGGAATGCGGTAATAGGTAGAGTTGATCTCGACCGTGTCAAAGTGCAGGACGTAGTGATCCAGCATTTTCCCCCGGGCGAGCTTCTCCGGATAGAAACTTCCACGCCAGTCCTCGAAACTGTATCCCGAGGTACCCACGCGAACCCGGGCCCTGGCTTGCGAGGTGTGCGGTTTGATCGGTTCCTGGTCATTGGCCATATTGTTTACCAATTACGTGTGTTGCGCTGGAGAGTTGCGCCCTCTGAGTTCATCTGCGATCACGCTGTCGCTTGGGAGGACGCTCAAATCGCACACGCCGACACCGGGGGCAGATCCACTTGCGCTGCTTGTGAAACGAGCGTTTGAACTCCCGCATTTTGATCTTGCACCGGGGACAGATCATACCAAGCTCAAGGTAGGCCGAAAGCTCAAGCAGTCAATCATTTCGTGATGTGCAAGAAGTCAGTTAACAGAAACTCCATACGGCCAATGAATGTCGACATGCGAGACATCACGGTGTAGCCGAATGTCGTTCCAAAGAAGATCATCAGGAAGTAAGTGCCGACCTTCGAGATGCGCCCAAAGAACCCTTCATGCTCGCGACTGAAATAGAAGTAGGACAAGGTGGTCAATACGCCGACGAGTACGACCAGCACCGAGAAGTCGAATGAGCCCTCCGACACCAGCGGCCCGACAGTCGCGGTCATCTGCCTGAGCGTCCGCGCCTCAAGCATCACGGGAATGGCAACCCCGGC
>CAZXRO010000103.1:0-1867 GCA_964642435.1 uncultured Ignavibacteriales bacterium | reverse complement strand
AGCCGATCATGACCGCAATGGGGAGGCGGGAGAGAGAAGCTGTGCGAGGGTGGAATCGGCTGAACATGAGCAAACCCAGAATCAGCGGAATGATCAGGGCCAGATGACCTGCACCAAACAGCGGGCGGATCAGTATGTCCATCAGCGTGGTCGACCAGACAATCACCAGGGTGTAACCGATGGAGACCCCGATCAACAAGGACTCCGCAAACTTATAGATGGGATTGTCCCGATACAGGAACGTAAGGATGGCGAGGGTCAGCAGACCGGCGATGATGGTTCCAATATCCATGCGGCTACCTCTTCCCTGCTTTGCGCTGGTCGCGCCAGTAGATGACATTCCCGATGACGACCATAAGCAACACGTAGATGTGTGCCGTCGACTGCGCCAGCATCCCACGTAGCCCGCCGCCGCGGATCTCGATCAGTTGCTCATACTCTGCGGCGCCGCGCAGTCCGCCAATCATGGCATGCATCTGGCCAGAGGACACGTAGGGATCATAGGTGGTTACCATAGCTGCCGTGACGCCGCCCAGAACCCGAAGGTTGTAACGCGCCCCACCGTACTCAATCCAATGGGTGGTCAAGGAGCCATCGGTAATTGACAGTACGCCAGCGACGTTATCGTAGTCTGCAACGTCGCGGGCCAGCGGCAGCACGGCATACGGTGAGCCAAGGTAGTCTGCCGGGAAGGTGGCGGGTATCGACTCGCCCATCGACAGAATGGCCGCGATAAACTGTGGTTTGAAACCCAGGTAGATGTAATCCGTGCCGTACTCTCGTCCGTATTCTGCAGCCACCTGTTCCATGAGGCGATAGCCAATCACGGTACCTTCCGCTAACAGAGCGAGGCCGATCAGTTTGTGATCCCGTTCGAAAGCATGGCGCAGGAGGGCCTCTGCAATGGGGCGGATCTCCGGCAGAGAGGACGCCTCATGGTCAAACGACACCAACAGCACGGAGCCCTTGGGGAGTTGGTCGATATAGTCGAACATGCGCTGTGTCTCAGGGGACGTGCGCAGGGTCATCGGCATTTGCAGCAGCATGGCCGCTGTAATCACGACAAACAGCCCGAGGAACACCCAGTGACGGGAATGCAGGTGTTTCATCGTCGTCCCCCCAACCACGTGCGTTCGATACCGAGAATGACCCGCAGAGAAGTTGTAATCGACCCGAGGCCAATGCCGATGAGAATGGCCCGACGAGCCGACATCGACGGGTAGTTTCGCATCCACTCGGCAAACTGTGGGATTTCATCGGCGAGGATCCCCCCCAGGGCACTTCGGGACAGAAGAATGATCGAGGCAGAGACCAGCAGAACAGTCGCCTGAGTCGATCGCGCCCGGAACCCGCGAAACGATGCTGAGGCCACGAAGAATGCCAGTAGAGAAAACACTGTCGCCTGCATTGGAGCCTGAATGTTTTCGAATATCCACATGAACGGTGTATCGGCCTTGATCCCCCAGATGAGGGCGAACGCTGGCATGATGATAATGCCGGCGAGAGTGACGGCCCGAAAGAAGGCGTCATCGCGTCTGCCGATCTTCTGTATATTCGTTCGCATGACACCAATGATTCCAACCACCAATGTGAAGGCGAACACTATCTGCCAGTATTCCAGAATGGATTGATTGACCTGGCGCGCCAGCGAACTGCCTGAGAAGTACTGCAGGAACATCACGACGCCAAAAATGAAGCATACAATCAGGGCAACCTTGCGGTCCATCAGAAGCTCCACCATTGGCCAAGATCCAGAACTCCGGCAGTCGTGAGAGTAGCAGCAATCGTGGCCACCACCAGAAACACAGCGATAACCACTTTCATGATGTCCTGTGCCTGTACTGAAGCAAGAATGGACTCATCCTGC
>CAZXRO010000102.1:6118-9068 GCA_964642435.1 uncultured Ignavibacteriales bacterium | reverse complement strand
GCCCAGGGCATGGGGGTAACAGGCTCAATAATCGTTGACCTGGGCCGGCTCACGTGCTATATCACAGCAGATGCTTTCGGGCGCAGGGAATGCCCAGACGAACGAAACAACTATCAAGTTAGTCGCACACATCATATCCGTCCGTTCATCATCGCCATTAGTGCGCGAAAGGAAAGCCATGAAGACTCTCTTTCTTTGCGTGATGGCCATCGCCATGATCTGGACCACTGTTGTGGCCGCCGAGGCTCCCTCGATCGAGTATCGATCAGTCCGGTCATTGGGCATGGGAGGCGTGGGGCTGACCACCCTCGGTACGTTCGAGGGAATGATCTACAACCCGGCTCAGTTGGCCCGGGCGGGATTCAGCCTGGAACTCGCCTCGGTCGGTGTGTCCACCGGCAAGAGCACGGTTGATTTGCTCAGGTTTGTCGATGACAACCAGGACGAGCTCACCGACTACCTTGATCTTCCCTTGTATCGCCAAATCGAGCTGTACAATGATCTGCAGGAATGGAATGGCACGTGGCTTGGTGCCAAGGCGAACGCGGATATTGGTATCACGTTCGATGGAATCGGAATCGGTGCCTACGCCACCAGTGATCTCGACTATCGGGCAGTCCAGCCAATTCCGATTGTCGAGCCGCAGTTGCAGGCGCAGGGTCGAATAGATCAGGTGTACACGGCCGGTGTAGCCTTCAAGGTACCCCCGACCTGGAGCCTTCGGCTGTTGCCTAATCCGGTGTATATGGGTATCAGCGGCAAGATCATCAGCCGTTACGAGCGATTTGAGATAGTCGACCCCGACGACTACGACTACAAGAGCACGCTGGACTCACTGAGGGAATCCAGGGTTACCGGCTGGGGGGCGGATGTCGGCTTCCTGTACGAAGCGATGCCGGGACGGGTCGAGGTTGGCTTCGATATCGACAACGCGTTGAGTTCTATCGATGGTGACGGGATGCCTACGATCTTCAACCTGGGTGCACACTGGCGACTGAACAAGAACCTGATTTTGGCCGCGGACTGGAATGACATGTTCGCCCACTATGACCTGGACTTTGATAAGCGATTCAATCTGGGTGCCGAGATTGAACTGCTGGGGATGTTTTTTGCCCGGGCCGGATACGGTCGTGGGAATGCTTCCATGGGCCTCGGTATTGACTTGAGCATTGTCGAGATCGATGCCGCCAGCTATCAGTTTGACTCTCGCGGGAGCAGTACTGACGACGGAAAGCGCCAATATGCAGCGCAAATTCGCGTAAGGATTTAGGACCGGCAGTGTGGCCGACAGATAGGCGCATCGGCACGTTGCCAGCAGGATCAAAGCTTGACACGAGGGCGTTAGGACGCCTAAATGCCGCATGTGGCAGGGTCAACGAGTACCACATGAACAGGCAAAGTGAATAGACAAACACGGAACCGCTGTACGATAACCACTAATCGGAGTCATCAATGAAAAAGCTGCTCTTGCTTGCAATCTGTGTATTGCTGCTGTCCCAGGCAGGACATGCTCAGGATGTGAAACTGGGCGTGGGGGCCTTCGGCGGAGTAGAGTTCCCGTTAATCCAGGATGACCAGGCCTCCGGAACCAACTTCGGATTCAAGGGCCGAGTCAATCTCTCCATGATCACCTTTGAGCCATTCATCTCGTTTGCCTCTTATGGCGAGGCTGACATCGAGGACGTGATCGGCGACCCCGAGGGTAACAGCATCACGGCCTTTGGGCTCGATGCCGTCCTGTTCTCCGGATTCGGTGCGCCGGGACCATCGGTCTTTTTGTTCGCTGGAATCGGTTCTTACAAGATTGACAATGACCAAATGGTCTACGACCAGTCCGATATCGGCTACTCCTTTGGCCTTGGTATTGAGATAGGCATCGCCAAAGCGATCAGCATAGAGGGCCGCGGACGCTTCCTCGCCATCAATACCGAAGGTGGCGCAACCAAGAAGTCCGGCATTGTTACCGCCGGGCTTAACTATCACTTCGGGCTGTAAGGAGGCGCTACCATGAGAAGCATTATATCCAAACTCCGCTCCCTGCCGCTGGGCCTTGCCCTGCTGGCTTTTGTCGCTTGTAATCTTATCAGCGGCACTTTCGTCGTCACGGTGATGTACGATGACATTGATCTGGCCACATCCGATGACTTCTATTACCAGGAAGTCGACGTAACCGAGGAGGAAGACTGGCAGGATCATCAGGACGATATTAAGGACATCGACAATATCGGTTTCGAACTCTGGATGGACAACAATTCAGGGCAGGCGATCACCACGTACATCTACGTCGCTCCCCTCTCATCGAGCCTGAATGGTACCTCGACCAAGGCGCAGGTGGTCGCCGATGGTATCATGGTGTTCAGTCTGCCTGTTCCCAACGAGGATGACGTGTTCATTGGCTACGCCGAGTCGTTCAGTTATGTAGGCAATATCGAGGAGTTCCGCACCCTGGCCGAGGAAGGTCAGTTCAAGTTCTTCGCGTTTTCGGACAATAGTCCGATTGATTTCGAGATTGATTCGGCCAAGGTGATTGTGACTGTGAGCGCCGGCAAGTAATCGAATCGCTGCGCTCTCTTAACCACGGGTTTACGGGCTGCTCGCCTGGTGCGGGCAGCCTGTTTCTTGTTTGGGTGATAGGTACAAAAAAGACGTCGCCTGAGCACAAGGCACAGGCGACGCCCCTCGAAAAGAGCCGCAGGTGTATGGCAAGAAAAAGCAACTACTCCTCAGCCAGAGCAGCTACTTAATGGGATCTTCATCCCCTCCCTCGACCAGCTCCACCTTCGTCGGCTCAGTAGCCCGTTTCATCAGTTCCAGGTAATCGTTGAACAGGCGGAAACGATTGGAGAACGCCTCACTTCTTCGGGCCGACTCGGCCAGTCGACGTTTCGCCATGATCTCCGTCTGCTTTTTCTCAAACTCAGACTTGGGTCGCGAGTATACTCCGCGGTAG